>JAOUKJ010000855.1 GCA_029882675.1 Cyclobacteriaceae bacterium | reverse complement strand
GTAGAAATCCCCAGCGACTTCACGAGCACTTTGAAAGTAGGGGAATAGTTGCCAACCCTTAATTTCTGGGGTTTGTCTGGGTAAGAAACCTTCTTGGATGGTCCGGCCAATTTCTAATTCATGTTTCATGGCCTTTTTATGTGTCTCAGCATGGGTAATGCGTTCGATAAGACCCTTGAGATATTTTAATTCCTCTAAAGACTTATCAATCGTTGTCGAAAGGTCGTCAAAATTGATTGGTTTCGTAACAAAATCAAACGCTCCATTATTCATTGCAGCGCGGATATTGTTCATATCCCCATAGGCCGACACCATAATTACTTTCAGGAAATTGTGATGTTCTCGTAAATGGCTTAGCAACGTTAGCCCATCCATACCCGGCATATTGATATCGCTAAGCACAACATCTATTCCTCCGTTTTGTTCAATACAGTTGAGAGCTTCCTGACCATCTAATGCGAAGTCAAATTCAAATTCACCTCCACGTATTTGATCACGAAAGCGCCGTTTGATCAGTTTTTGAATATCGGGTTCGTCATCAACTACTAGAATCCGAGGTGCCATATTTCAGCCTTTCCCTGTAGAGGTAAGAGTCGAAATGATCTTTCGCAGGGCATCAAAATCAATGGGTTTGGTTAAAAATTCTGCGGCCCCGAGGCTGTGAGCACGATGGCGACTATCCTCATCTCCATAGGCTGTAATCATTACCACCGGAAGATGAGGCAAATGTTTTTTTACTCGAGTTAGAAGTTCAAGTCCGCTCATTCCAGGCATGTTGATATCCGAAAGAATCAGCATCAGTTCAGGTTCTATTTCCTGCTTAAGCATCTTAAGAGCCTCATCTCCAGAAAATGCGAAATGAACGGCATAGGTACCGGCTTTTATTTCGCTTCTAAAACGCCTCTTGAATAAACCAGCAACATCTTGCTCATCATCCACGACCAATATACTGACACCCATTTATCAGAATCCTTTACTGAGTTGCGTTTACATTGCCCTCAAAGGAAGAGAGAGGTAGCCAGATTAAAAATTCTGTATAGTCCCCCTCCTTGCTCTCTACTTCAAGACGGCCATTATTTTGTTTTGAGATAATGTCATGACTGATGGAAAGTCCAAGCCCAGTTCCTTGGCCAGCCGGCTTTGTGGTGAAAAATGGAGTGAAAAGCTCTTTTTGGTGGACTTCTGGAATACCAATTCCATTGTCTCGGATCCGAATTTCAATCCCATTTTCAACAGACTGGGTGGAGATCGTAATCGTTGGGCTAAACGATTTATGTTGTTCACTATTTATCCGTTTTTTTGTTGCATAAAAAGCATTGGAAAATAGATTGATCAAGACCCGAGTGATATCCTGTGGAATCACCATGAGGGTCTTTAGGTCTTCCGAAAATCGAGTATCCATTTTGATTTGAAAATTACGATCAGTGGCGCGCTCCCCATGATAAGCCAAACCAAGAGCTTCGCTTACGAGTGCATTGATATCTGTTGGCATACGCTCCCCTCCGTTCACAGAAGAATGCAAAAGCATATTCTTGACGATGGAATCAGCACGCTTCCCGTGCTTTGTGATGGTTTCAAGATCGGAGGAAAGATCCCCTAATAACTCACCAATTTCTTCACG
>JAOUKJ010000235.1 GCA_029882675.1 Cyclobacteriaceae bacterium | reverse complement strand
CTTTACTGAAGATACCGTACCCGTGTTGGCATATGCATTATAACTACTCTCTATCCAACTCCCTTTTAATTCCACGGGTAAGGCAGGCATGCTCCCGGCACTGTAAGGAAAGGGGACACCACTCAACGGAACCATCGAAGGATTGACCCAACTTGCCCCCTGGTGTGTGAAGAGGAATGGATCATAAAAATGGAAGGTGTAGATCAGGTTGTCATCATCATATACAGGCATAGCAGCCAGATTATTAAAACTGTTCCAACCCGCAGGGCCTATTACAATGGTATGTTTAGTATCAACCGACCTGATGGCTGCAATGACGCCCTTTTGAATGTCGTTCCATTGTTTGTCAGTAATCCCATGGGGCTCGTTGAGCACCTCATACATGAGGTAGCCTGACCTGTTTTGGTAATATTGTGCCACCTGTCTCCATACCTTCTCCAGCACCTGGCCAATATTGGGATCGGTATTTTCTGAGGGACTGAATGTGTGATTGTCCAGAATAAGGTAAAGGCCCAACTCTTCACAATAATCCACTACCTGATCCAGAAACTCAAAAAACAAGGGATTTACAACATAATTTGGCCCACCATAAGTCATATAATGAAGGTTGATGGGTAGCCTGATCACATCACATCCCAAACTTTTTATTTGCTCAAAATCCTGTTTTGTATATCGGCTGATTTGAATTTGCTGTACACCGGATTTTTGAAACCAGCCTGTGAGGTTAATGCCCCGGGTAAAAGGTACTGCATCCTGCGCAGTAAGGTGTTGACTGAGAAAGAAGGATAGTAAAAACCAAAAAAAACTCAACAATTTTTTGAATTCCATGATCACTTTCCGGCATTGCCCGGGATAGTCCATTAGTCAATAATATACAAACAAAAATTAGCCAGAAACAATTTCAACCGATATACGTTAATCCGGATTCCCATTATTTATCCAGCCAATCCTTAAACTCCTTTACACGCTCCCTGGCTACGATGACGTCACGGTCGTCACTGTGCTTAAGCTTTAACCGGAGGCGGCTATTACTGTAGGCGATGATGTCTTCAAAAGCATCCAGATGGATAACATACTTCCTGTTTATCCGCTTATAATTCTCCGGATCAATCAGGGTTTCAATTCGATCAAGGGGGTAATCCAGTAAATAATTTTTTCCTTCAGTCGTTGTGCAAAATGTAGCCTTTTCCAGGGAATAAAAATAAAGAATATCTCTGGTTTGGATAGAATGGATATGCTCTCCGATTTTCACCAAAAACCGCTTCTTATAGGTTTGGCGCAAGGCATCAGAAACTGAAGTGATTTTATTGACCTGATCATCTCCCCACCCACCTAAGGAGGCATATTTTTCAAATTTATCCAGCGCGCTCTCCAGATCCTTTTTGGCCACAGGCTTCAAAAGGTAATCGATACTATTCACCTTGAAGGCTTTCAACGCATACTCATCGTAAGCGGTAGTGAAAATTACGGGTTTGTGCAGTGGTACAACATCAAATATTTCAAAGCTGATGCCGTCAGACAACTGGATATCAAAAAAACAAAGGTCGGGATGGGCATGGGTTGAAAACCAGACTACTGCCGCATCTACAGCATCAAGGACAGTAAGTACCTTCCAGGCAGGACGCAACTCTTTTAAAACAGTTTGCAACCGGGTGGCTGCCGGGTTTTCGTCTTCTACGATGACAACATTGATCTCGATATTCATTGCAAAGGTAGTTTTACAGTAAAATGGCTTTTGTTCTTTTCAATAGTCACTTCCCGGTCAGTAAGGTATTTATAGCGCATCATAATGTTCTGTAAGCCGATCTTACTTTTGTCTTCCAATATCTCTTTCTCTTGCAGATTATTGCTTACTATCAGCCACCCATCTTCAACATAAATATTGATAGAAAGCGGCCGGGAGGCAGAAATAATATTGTGCTTAATCGCATTTTCCACCAACATCTGAATGGAAAGAGGAGGCACCTCTCTGTCTTCATCTATGTTTTCCACTTTCAAATTCAGGGCGTCCCCGTATCTCATTTTTTGCAAATAAACGTATGAGTTGACATGAGCCAATTCACGCTTTATGGATACGGCTTCCAGCTCCCTGGTGGAGAGCACATAGCGATAAACCTCCGACAACTCTTTTACAAATTCTGCAGCCTGATCGGCATCATCATAAATCAGATGGGTGAGTGTATTCAGACTATTAAACAGGAAATGAGGGTTAACCTGATTTTTTAAGGCCTCGTATTTTGAACTGATATTTTCCTTTTTCAGTTGCTCCTCACGCACTGCCAGCATACGCCAATGAATAAAAAAAGAACGCGTATGGTAGCTAAAGGTAATCAACAGGGCAATACCCACCGTAAAAACAATATTCAACGAATTATTAAAATAGTCCGTTTCATAAATAAGGTTGGTCGCAAAATTTATGATAATAAATGCAATCACAGTAAACATAGAATGAGACACTATTACAATAATCAATTTTCGCGCAGGATATTTAAGCCAGGAGACATACAAGTCGATAACATAGGAAATGGCCTCATTGCCTTTCCATAAAAACACCCAAATAGCGCCCGACAAACTCATCATAATCAACAACTCTCCGGGGTTATCCCAACACTCATAACACCCGGCAAAGCCAACAGGGATGCCGATAAGGCTTATTAACAAGATCTCTTTGACCTGCTTCTTTATTTTCTCCGAAATTGTGAAGTCTTTCATATGGTGTATCCTACAGGTCATCAAATTAATTTATTTTAAAAGGCCCCACAACAAAATATGTTCTTTTTAATTATAGCTGTAGTCATTCAATCCTTGAAGGGTTTGGAATGCTTCAAGGATTAATACTAAGTCCCTGAAGCATTTGCTTTGTTTCATTGACAGGCTCCCAACATCCCTTCAGCAAAGGCCTTGCCCCATTGGGGCGCAAGGGGATTTTCTGTTTCATACTGGTCAAACTGCTTGATAGACTTATGTAACATCCCACAAGCTTCACCCGTGTCATTACCCATAAATTGAGCACTACCGTATTGCATGGAGGCCATTAAATATAAGGCCCTGGGATTTTGATCATCAATAGCCAGTGCCTTGCCAAAAGCCTGCATTGCCAGCACAGCGTATTCCTGGCCCCGGGCTTGCGGATCAACATTCAGTTTCATCATCAATACAAATCCTTTAAGTGTCCAAAGTTCAACATTGTCCTTGCTGATTTCCCTTCCCGCATCCACTGCTTCCAGAGCCCGGTCAAAATACTTGTCTTTTTCTTCAGGTTGCTCATTCATTATGCCCTGCATCAAAAGGCCATAGCCTTTGTAATACCGGGGTTCCCATTTTTCAGGTTCAGCTTTTCCAATTCTTTCAAATGCATTTATCGGGCCATTGAGGGCAGCGGGATTCTGGGCCATGTATACCTCAGTTATAGCTTTTCGCATGGCCTCAACATATTCATTGTTTACGGAATCACTGGCATATAGCCCGGGAATAACAAATAGAGAAAGGATTAAATTTTTCATTGTTTTAATATTTAGATAGTTAGTAATTATTTCTTTATAAATCAGGCATCTGGTTCATCGTATTATCCTTAGAAAAAGTAATAAACAACCCGGCGAATAAAAACCTGGGCGCCGGCAATACCACAGGCTGCCCCTCATACCTTCCCTGGTCATCGGGTGTTGGGCTATACCGGTAGTTAAAAATATTTTTCCTTCCTGTAATATTAGTCAGTGACATGTGGAAGATGATATTAGAACGAATCAGGTGGCTCAGGTTTACACTTAAATCTCCATAATACGGTGTAAGATTGTTCATGAAACCGTCTTTATTGGGATCATGGTAAGGCCTCCCGCTGGCATAGCTGATGGTTGATCCGATTTGGGTGCGAATGGATGTCACAAAATGTTTTAATACCAGGGAAATATTATGCTTTGAGGCAAATGAAGGAGTGGTAGCCAGGGGATAGTCCAGGTAGTCGCGCTCTGTATCGAGAAAAGAATAAGAGAACCAATAATCCAGGCTTTCAAAAGTCTTACTGTCGCGCCAGAACACATCCAGTCCACGGGCATGACCCCTTCCTGACAAATCCATACTGACAGGTGTGCCAAACATGTCGGGGATGTAGCGGAACAGCTTACGATAATCTTTGTGATATACCTCCGTACGAAAGGTACGCCCCTGACGCGTTACCTGATAATTTACGATATAGTGCCATGCCTTTTCTCTGCCCAGTTCTTCATTCAGCTTAAAATACCGGTTTTCTATGTCCTGACTAAAGGCACCAAAGGCCAGGGAAAACTGACCATTTTTCCCCTGTTTTATGGCCAGGGAAAGGCGTGGCTGTAATTCAGGGTAATCAGGCTGGACATACGCTGCCCGCACTCCGGTGCGGAGGGCCACATTTTCTGAAAAAAGTCGCTCGACTTCTGAAAAAACGGCCACATTATTTTGTACAAAGCCAAAAGTACTGTCTCCTGTAGCGGCATAATATTTTTGACGAAAAGCATGCCCAACGTATTCCACCCCGGATTTCACCTCAGTCCGGTTATCCGGATTATAATAAAACACCCCTTTTACATGCCACTCCTCATCACCTTCATCCACACTGCCTGCTGAAGTTGACAACCTGTCCACTGAACGGCTATAGGCGAGACCAGCCCGGTAGCTCCATGAGCCCTTTAAAACATTTTTGAAAGAGTTATTAAAATACTGATAATCATTTACCCGATGTATATTGAGCGGAGAGGCCTCCCCCGGCATGGCTTGGTTGACTTGAAAAGCAGTATGATTTGCATGCATATACGACTTCCACAAACCCGTTTTTCCATATTGCTGGCGTAATGAGGCATTTGCCTCTATACTTTCCGGTGCCTTCACCCAGTCGTTTTGCTGGGAAATAACTGCGAAATAAGGGGTAAGGTTATAATACCCCACTTTACCCGTACCTGACCCTTTGTCCCAGGCACCTGAATATACTCCCTCTACTCCAAGTGTCATGAGTGACAGGTCTGCTCGTTTTACCACAGACTCATCCTTCGTATTAAGGGCCAGCACCGAAGAAAGCGCATTGCCATACTCCGCAGAGTACCCTCCAGTGCTAAAGCTCATTCCTTTAAACATGAAGGCAGAAAAGCGCGTACGCGTAGGTGATCCCGGCGCAGATGGCGCATAAACATTCAACGCCTTCATCCCATCTATATAGGTAAGTGATTCCCTGCTGTCTCCCCCGCGCACAAACAACCTGCCTTGTTCGCCTACGGTCTGTGTGCCAGGCAAGGTGTTTAAGGCGCCGGCAATGTCGGCAGTAGCACCGGCTGTAGTAGCCACATCAAGGGATTTTAATATTTCCCGGGTATTTTCACCGGTGGCATCAAAGCTGCCTGCCGTAATGACTACAGCTTCCAGGGTATTGATCTCTTCTACAAGTTGCACATTCCGCGCTATCACTGACCGCTTATCCAGGCTTAATTCCTCCCGATATTCCTTATACCCTATAAAGCTGACTATAAGCATGTTTTTATCAGTTTTATTGGTTGTAAAAGAAAAAGCGCCATCAAGACCGGTATTGGTTCCCTCATAAGTCCCCGCGATATAAACATTGGCTCCAATGATGGCGTTTCCTACTTCGTCAGTAACTACACCTTTCACAATGACCTGCCCATAAATCGTGCTGGCTGTAAGTATAAAAAATGTGATATTGAGGAGGGCTTTCATAATCTTTGTCGTTTTATCATGACAAAGGTTGACAAGGCAATGCGATTAACGAATAAAACCTTACCGGACTGTCAGAAACACCGGATGGACTGTAAAAAGCACTTATGTCTTTTAGCACATTGCTTTATTTTTAGCTAAATTGAGCCAGTAAACAGCCTTCCTCACTTCATGAAATACAAAATACCATCGCCAGCAGTCCTGATTATTGCACTTTTTATTTTCCCGGCATGCAATGATCATCACCACAAACCTGACCTTCCTGAATTCCCTGTGCAAGTGGCCTCAATACCTCTTCCAACGATCCCATTTCAGCCGGAAAAATACGAATGTCTCCTGGCCTCGTCTGAAATTGTCATTGATGGAAAAATGGAAGAGGAGGCCTGGGAGAAGGCCCAATGGACCAAAACGTTCACAGACATCGAAGGCCCCTCCAAACCCAAACCCCGTTTTGACACACGGGTAAAAATGCTTTGGGATAGTAACTATTTTTATATTGCCGCACAACTGGAAGAACCTCATGTATGGGGAAAGCTGAAACAAAGAGACACCATCCTCTTTCACGACAACGATTTTGAAGTGTTTATTGATCCGGACGGAGACACTCACCAGTATTATGAAATTGAAATTAATACTTTGGGTACCCTCTTCGACCTGATGCTCGTGAAGCCCTACCGCGATGGAGGCCCGGCCATCATCAGCTGGGATGCCCCGCTGATGCATTCCGCTGTGCATATTGACGGCACACTCAATGATC
>JAOUKJ010000854.1 GCA_029882675.1 Cyclobacteriaceae bacterium | reverse complement strand
CAAAACCAGTTATTTTCCAGCCGTTCTTTTTACAGGCTGATAAGAAATGTCCTGTTCCACAACCAAAGTCCAGCAGGGTACCTTTAGAAGAAAGGCTGTTTATCAGGGACAATTTTTTTCGTAACGTAAAATAACGTACTATTTTATAAATGAGTTGGATAATATTTCTCGCTTTATTAGAATGAGAGATATACTCCTTGGATGCATAATATTTGCCTATATTTTCCTGGTCTGGCCTGGGATTGGTAAATAAAAATTCACAGTTCTGACAAATGCTGACATTAAACAATTCCTTTGAGATGGAATAGTCTTGTATCAGTTGATGATTGTTTATTTTATCTGACTCACAAACGGGGCAGCTTTCAATTTTTTCGTACATAGTTATCTTCCCATGTAGACCATTAATACTGAAATATCAGCGGGTGATACTCCACTTATACGTGAAGCTTGTCCAATAGTTTTTGGTTTGATATTGGAAAGTTTTTGCCGGGCTTCTGCTGACAAGGCTGTTATTTTTTGAAAGTTAAAATTTGGATTGATTTTAAGGTCTTCCATTGTTTCTAATTTATCCGCCATGTGTTGTTGTTTATCAATGTACACTTCATATTTAATTTGTATTTCTACCTGTTCTACAATGTCTTTATCAGCATCGTGCAGCAATGTGTTACATTCTTCATTTACATTGACGAAGTGGTTAAGATTAAGTTCTGGCCTTTTTAGCAAGTTATAAAGCGTAGTTTTTTCTTTTATAGCCGAGGAATTATTTTTTAGTAATAAAGGGTTGATTTCCACGGGGGTAAATTTTAGGTTTTTAATACTTTTATCCAACTCGTTTATGACTAATAATTTTTGTTGGAATGAATTATATCTTGCATCATCGATAAGGCCGAGTTCTTTTCCTTTGGTGGTGAGTCGAATGTCAGCGTTATCCTGACGAAGGAGTATCCTGTATTCGGCTCTTGAAGTAAACATGCGATAAGGTTCTTCGGTTCCTTTATTTATGAGGTCATCGATTAATACACCAATATAAGCTTCATTTCTATTGAGTACAAAAGGGGGTTTATCATGGATACGTTGATGCGCGTTAATGCCGGCCATGAGTCCCTGGCAGGCGGCTTCTTCATATCCCGTGGTACCATTAATTTGTCCGGCGAAAAAAAGGTTATGAATGCTTTTTGTTTCCAGGGTATTGTATAACTGCGTGGGGGGGAAATAATCATATTCAATCGCGTAACCAGGCCTGAACATTTTTGCTTTTTCAAAGCCTTTTATTTTTCGAAGTGCTTGATGTTGTATTTCTTGTGGGAGGGATGTAGAAAATCCATTGATATATACTTCTACCGTGTGCCAGCCTTCTGGTTCTACAAATATTTGATGCCTGTCCCTTTCCGCGAACCGGTTTATTTTATCCTCTATGGAAGGGCAATACCTTGGGCCGATTCCTTTTATCCTTCCTGTAAACATGGGGGAGCTGTCGAAGCCCTGTTCAAGGATGGCGTGTACTTCAGGATTCGTGTAAGTGATAAAGCAACTAAGTTGTTTGGTAGGAAGAGGTGTTTTTGTAAATGAAAACCTTCCGGGATTTTCATCACCTTTTTGTTCCTCCATGAGATCATAATTAAG
>JAOUKJ010000234.1 GCA_029882675.1 Cyclobacteriaceae bacterium | reverse complement strand
TCGAGCCCCCATTGGGGCCGCTACCAAATCCTTTGGCATTAGCTACCACCAGCTTTTGGCCGTCATTGCTCATCCCTATTTTAGACGGAAACCAGCCTGCGGGAATGTGTCCTATGACGTCAAGTGCCTCTACATTGATGACTCCAATGGCGTTGATGCCCGACTCGGCCACATACAAACGCTTTTTGTCAGGGGATAAACACAGGCCAAAGGGGATCACCCCCCGGAAGGTCTTTAATCGTTCATCCGGACTGAGAAAAATATTCTTCACCACGGAATCGGCGGCGACATCGATTACTGATACACAATCATTATTCCCATTGCTCACAAACACATATTGGTTGGTGGCCACTACCGAATTGGGGCTGGCGCCACCCACTGCCGGTATACCTTCAATTTCTTCACCCACCAGAAACCCGGTTTTTATTTTTGAGATTACTTTGTTGGTCTTTAGATCCACGCCCCAGACCGAGAATGACTCCGGTACATTGGGGTCACCCAAACCGGGTATTTCGATCGAGTCTTTCACCATCCCATCAATCGATTCTTTCGATAAATAGGCATAGGCTGGAAAGTCCCAGGCCGTACTGTCCAGATTTTCCCGATCCATTCCGGGTAAAATACTGTATTCGTACATACCTACATTGGCCACCCATGCTTTTTTTCCATCGGGCGAGAGTTCCAGGCCAAAGGGATACCTGCCGGTGGGAATTCTTTCTATGACCTTATGCTGTTGGGTGTCTATCACGAGCAGGCTGAAATTAATCTGATCCACGGCATATAGCCGTTGGCCATCCTTGCTCAGCTTCATATCACCAATATAGCCATGAGAATGATCTTCCGAACAGTCTATTTCCCCTAATTTTTCACCATTATTAATATCAAAGAGGTACACTACACTTTCCTGACCGCCGGCCACGTAAAGGATCTGATTGTCTGGCGAGATGGCTAATCCCATAAATACGGAGGCCAAAATACCCTTGTCAGTATATGCTCCTTCAGGCACCTGCCTTATTTCCGGATTTTGCGAAAAAATATTCTTGAGGATGGTAACGGAGAGGGGTGATGTCCCGGAATTGGCCGTGACGGCAATATGACCGTCCGGGCTCATGATCAATCCAAAGGGGTGGGGAGCCGTGGTGTAGGTTTTGCCGTAGGGCTCGATAAACCGTCCGTTGGGCAGTATTGTTTTACCCTGTTTATTTACTTTCAGGTATTCAGAACCTGCAGGGGCCTGAACCACCCATTTTCGGGTTTCTTTGTTTTGGTTACAGGAAACGGTAAAAGCCGTAAGAAATAGGATCAGGAAAAGTGGTCGCATGGCAGGTGGTTTTTATACTGTTGGAAAAGAAAAAGACCTGTAAAACCAGGCCTTTTTCTACTTTAATATCTAATACAAATATTTTATTTTTTTTAGTCCCAACCAAATATTTGATTCAGGTTGGGGTTTACCGTAACATGAGTTTGCGGTATAGGCCTGTAGTAATACTTTGGCTCTTCAAAGGCACCTCTCTCTTCTACGGTTTGTAGTGTGCCTGAGTTACCGTTTTTCAGGAAGATAGAAGCGTCCTGGCCGAAAGTGCCTGCCCGGTAATAAACCAACGGGACACCTAGCGCATTCAATGCTTTATCCTCCGGCAAAGGTATAGATGCTGTATAATCAATGAGAATGATATCTTCTATGCCATCACCCGTGAGGTCATACTTGCCTAAATCCGGGAAATAGATTCCTTCAGGCTCCTGTTCAATCAGCTTACCGGCATACCAGCGCATTAAATCATCAGTCCTGTACCCTTCCAGTGCAAGTTCAACCCTTCTTTCTCTTCTTATTTCCAGCAGTTCAGCCCATTGACTGGTGCCTGATTTGATGTTGGGGTAGCGTCCTTCCTGCACGGGATCTACTACGGGCCCCATGGTAAGTGCAGGCATGCCGGCACGGTCTCGCAACTGGTTGATGGTCATGTCCAGGTCGCCCTGGGTGAGTTGAGCCAGTTCAGCTTTGGCCTCAGCATAGATCAGCAGGGTCTCGGCGAAACGCAATACCGGGAAGTCAAGGCTGTTAAAAACTGACTGATCCGTACTGTTTACAAAACCCTTGAGCTGATGGTATCCGCTAAAACTCTTGGCCAACTGCTGTATGTACGTTCCACCACCCTGCGAATAAGTGCTGGTATGTATAAGCTCAAACCCGGGATATGCGTAGGTTTGACTAAGCCGGGGATCGCGATCGACAAACTCTTCGGTAAAGAGTCTGGTCTGGTATCCGGCCTGGTTGGTGTAAGGCGAACCATCGGTTTGAAGGTAGCTCTGGAGGAGGTCTTTTGAAGGGCTCACTTCATAATTGCCAAACATATAAGACCACCATCCGCTGTTGAGTTGATCCGTTTCAGAAAAAGTGGCCAGGATCACTTCACTGTTGCCCTCTAAGTTGGTGCTGTTGAACAGCGAGGCGTAATCAGCATCGGGATTTCCGGTATTTTGCAGGGCAAAGCCACCATTGTCCATGATGTCTTTGGCTGTATTCGCAGCCGTATTCAGAAAATCATTGGCTGTTCCTTCAAGGCCCAGCTCTGCATGGTATTTCCTGAATGTTCCTTCATACAGGGCATAACGGGCCAGATAGGCCTTTACTACCCAGGTATTTACAGCTCCTGAACGTCCGTCAGCCATTACATTTGCAGCGGCAAATTCCAGGTCAGCCATAATTTTGCCCACTACAAAATCGCGTGGGTCACGTGCCTTGTACATGGCTTCTTCATCGTCTGTTTCAATCACGGTTTCATACCAGGGTACGTCTGAATAGCGCTTTACCTTAGCAATATAAAACTGTGCCCGGAAAAAACGGCCCAGGCCTTCGTAGTGATTAAGCAGTGTTTCACTGATGTCGGCATTGCCAAAATTGTCCAGGAAGAAATTGATGGTGCGTAAATTTTCCCAATTCCATCCGCCATTGATGGTGGCTGAAGATGGGGAGCTCACCATCATGGTTTTAAGCTCGGTACTACCCGTAGTCGTGGCATTGTCAGTGGCGGCATCACCCACATATTGCTCAAACCCCGGAAAATTATAGAGGTTGTAAACATACATGGCCAGGTCTTCTTCCGATTTGAAGAAGTTTTCTTTTCCGATGGATGTTTCCGGAAAACGATCCAGAAAGGCATCATTACACCCCGAGGCCAAAAAGATGAGCCCGGTGAGGGTAAATAGTTTGATTATATTTTTCATTTTCTAGTCTCCTTGTTCATTAAAAATTAATATTCAATCCCATGGCGAAACGCCGCTGTAGCGGGTAAGCATACCCTTTACCTACACTACGTGAGGTAGACTCAGCTGGATTGATTGTAGTCTGATTGTCGTTAAGTGACTCAGGATCATAATGTGCCTTTACCTGAGACCATTCCGTGAGGTTTTCACCACTGAAGTAAACGCGAACTTTTGCCAGGCCAAGGCGCTCTATAACAGAAGTCGGTAATGAATAACCAACAGTCAGGTTTTTCAAACGGAGGTAAGCAGAACTCAGCATATAGCGGGTCTGTGGAATGGCCAGGCCTTTTGACTGGTCAATACGTTCACCCAGGTTTCTGTCGGCCATCCACGACTGTAAAATGGGATATTCTGCATCCAGGTTTTGGTCTGCCAGGCCGGCATCAATATACGATTGGGAATGTCTGGCCCGGTCAGTACTGCTTTCATCAGCGGCCCGGTAAAAATCGAGCAGGTGTTCATAACCACCGGCATAAGGCTGCTGGTAGAAGCCCCAGTACAGGTAATCGAGTGGGTAGTAGTCGCGTTTGCCTATACCCTGCATAAATATACTCAGGTCAAAACCGTTCCAGTCGGCTGAAAGGTTTACACCATATCTGTACCTGGGAGAGACATTTCCGATGACCGACATATCTTTGGGATCTTCGAGGGTGGTTCCTTTTTCGATGGCCCCGTTGCCATCCAGATCCTTGTATTTAGGCCACCCGGGTACGATGTCCAGGGCACCCCAGGGGATAAGGGATGATTCATCCAGGTTGTCAATTTCAGATTGACTCTGGAAAAGTCCGTCACTTTGTAGTCCCCATATTTCCCCAAACTCCATGCCCTCATAGTACTGCGTCAGGTTGCCATTGGGATTGTCGAAACTGGTGATAAACGACCGGCTGTCAGACAAAACAAACTTCGTGTTCAGCACCAGTGATTTACCGGCCACATTCAGGTTGTTTTTATAATTAATTGACAATTCCCATCCTTTGGTTTCCAGGTCAGCAGCATTTTCTAATGGCTCACTGGCACCGAGTACATCCGGCAGGTCTTTGCCCAGTGTGAGCATGCCAAGTGTATTTCGGTTGAAGACGTCAAAAGTAGTGTAGAGTTGGTCGCCCAAAATGCCTATTTCAGCCCCGAAGTTGAAGGTTTTCACTTCCTCCCAGGTGTAGTTGGAAGATACCAGAGAGGGGGGCGTTACCCTTTGTGGAAGTGCACCACCAATCAGGTAATTGGATTGCGATGATTGCATGGTGGGGATGTAACCGTATTCAGAGACTGACTGGTTGCCCAATGAGCCGTATGATCCCCTCAGTTTCAGGGAACTGATGACATCCACCGAACTCATAAAAGATTCCTGATCAATACGCCATGCAGCAGATGCCGATGGGAAGAAACCAAACCGGTTTTCTTTCGGGAAACGGGAGGTGCCATCATAGCGGCCGTTGAATTCCAAAATATATTTGTCATTGTAAATGTAATTGGCCCTGAAAAAGACCCCACGAACGGCCCAATCAGCAATATATTCATCTACATTCGAGTTTCCTGTAGCCAGCGCAATGGTAGGCAGCGAAGCTGAAATCACCTTGTCTTTGGCAGCCATAAACCATTCTGAACGGTAGTATTCCTGATTGTATCCCGCAATGGCCGTCAGGTTGTGGCCATTAAAACTCTTCCTAAAGGTGGCATAGGCATTAAAAACGCTATAATCTTCAAACTCAGTACCACGATACGCGCTATTGTTGCCCACTTCACGTACATCATCTGGCCCATAACCGACCTTATACTTGGTAGTATAATAGTTGTAGTTGGTATTCCCTTTACGATAGGTGAAATCACTGTTGAACTTTAACATATCGTCCAGAAAACTCATTTCAGTAGTGAAACGGGTCTGGAAGCTGCCGTATCTTTCATTATTACGACCACCGTCAGTCAGACGTGCGCCTGCATAACCCACATCTGTGTTGGCCCATGTGCCATCGGGGTTTTTGTCCCAGTCGGTGGGGTGAAAGTTATACAGGTCCCAGATCGATAAATAGCTGGGTTTTTCGCGGGTGGTTGAATTAATAAAAGTGTTGTTGCCCACGGAAAGCCATTCATAAGGCTTGAAAGTCACTTTTGAGCGTACACTATAGCGGTCAAAATAATCATCGGCCAGTTTAAGTGCGCCATTTTGTTTGTTGTACGACCCGGAGAGGTAATACTGGGTGGTCTTGGATCTTCCGGATAGGGCCAGCTGGTGGTTTTGAGATATGGAGTAATCACCCAGAAAATAATCTGTCCAGTCGCGGTCGCCCATATATTCCCAGGAAGAAGGGTCGGTAGGGTTAGTTCGCACACCGGGTGTACCGGAGGGATTATCAGAGCGGTCTCTGGCGTACTGATAGGTCTGGTCGCTGTAGTTCTGGTTGTCCCAGGGGGTGTTGTCCGTGGATGTTTCCCTGACACGTAAGTATATATAGGGATCGGTAATCTTGTTGGGCAAGACCGTGGGCTTGTCCCAGGAGGTATTACCGGAATAGGAGATACTTACCCCTTCCGATTCCCCAGATTTGGTGGTGATAATAATAACACCAAAAGCAGCCCTTGCACCATATATAGCCGCAGCAGAGGCGTCTTTAATAACGGAAATAGACTCAATGTCCTGGGGGGAAAGCCTGTTCAGCTCCATCGACTCTGAGGGCACGCCGTCAATAAGAATCAGTGGGTTACCTCCGTTAATAGAGGTAATTCCCCTGATATTGATGTTGGCAGCAGCCCCGGGTTCGCCTGAAAAAAAGTCGATATTCAGGTTGGGGATGACCCCTTGTAATCCTTGAGAAATATTGGATATGGGGCGTGCTTCCAGTTGCTCGGCATTGACCTGATCAACGGCCCCTGAAAGGTTTACCCTTTTTTCCACACCATAACCCACTACGACGATCTCCTGCAATTGCTGGATGTCATCTTCCAGACTAACGTTGATCACGGTCTGGCCATTCACGGGTACCTCTGCAGTGATATACCCGATAAAAGAAACTTTAAGTACAGGCGTTGCTGAAGTAAGCGAGATGCTGAAGTTTCCCTCTACATCTGTAACGGTCCCGTTTTTCGTTCCACTTTCTAAAACTGTTGCTCCAATGAGCGCTTCTCCTTTCTGATCCGTTATCTTACCTGTCACGATATCCTGTGCAAACAGGCTTATCGAAAGAAGTAAGAAAACGAATG
>JAOUKJ010000853.1 GCA_029882675.1 Cyclobacteriaceae bacterium | reverse complement strand
ATTCTATTCGGTCGGCACGCACAGGTGGACAAGGCGATGCGGCTACTGAGCACAGGGCCTGACGAAGCACCTTCGCAAACATCCTAGAGTAATCGAAATCGTAAAGTCGGGATTTGATAGGAGACGGTGGGATTAAGCGGACGATCTCTGGCCGCCTGCATTTTTTTGTGAAGCTTTTGCTTTCTTCATCGTGGATGCCACAGACTTGAGGGCTTCGCCCCGGCCAATCCGGAATCGTGTCGGAATATGAGTGGGCAAAATAGGAAGTTGGTTTTTCTTAAAATCAAATGCATCGGCGCGGCAGAAGGTGGCCAATATTTGCGCAGTATAATGCGCCTGAATAATATCCTCCACCGGGAAACAGTTGATCACCAGTTTTTTACCGCCGCCCTTCAGGCCTTTCAAAACCAGCTGGGGAACATACTGCCCCCTGGCTCTTCCCAATATATCCGCCATCACCGTGACTTTTTCCACCAGATTAAACGGAAGGGTCTGAGATTTTCCAAACTTGGTGATGCCAGTTAAATGAATTTTCCGTGTCCTGCCCTCCAACACAATAGTGGGCCTCCGTTTCAAATACCATATTACCCCCCACCATAAGGCAGCGGTCAAAATGACCCACCAAATAGCGGTACTGAACTCATAGGCGGACAGAAAGAAAGTGAGCAGTATCAGTCCCGTGCAGTTGGTGTACTTAACCTGATCTTTCATTTCCTGAGTCACACGAGTGGTCAGGATGACATCGGGATTTATATAATCGGTTTCAAGTGCCATAAAGCAATGCGTTTTCAGTGTCTTTGAATAATAGGACTTGAGATAGGTATCTATCCAAGTTAAGTGAAGTTACGGGGTTTGTCAAAGGAGTTTGTCCAATAAATTTTGATGGAACTTCAAAGTATTTAAAAAACCTACATTTTATTGATTAATTGAGGGAAACCCCAAAAAAAGGAGGTCCAAAAACGGTATTTACAAGCTCATCCGGCCCTCCCTGGGCGGCGAAAAACCAGCCATTCTGCAAGGTAACAAAATGCTCTATTTCGGTTGAAATACAGGTCCCGAAAAAGTACCCGCCCACTCCCATCAGATAATTGTCTATAAGTATCACTCACTATAAATGTAGCGCTAGGCCTTTAAAAATATACTTTTCACGCATAGCCTTTTTAGGGCATCTAGCCTATAATCCGGATTCCAATAAATTTGTTTTTTTTAAAAAACCAATTGCCTGGATTGTCTTTAGAAGATAGCCCGGCTCTTTTAACACAAGTGGTTTTGTCACTTTACGGAGAGGGATGACATGATTGCATTTATAAAACTATCTGAGATGAGTTTCAAAAGAATTACTTCATTCATGCTGGCCACTGTGGTCTGCGTATTCTTGGCCCTGCCTGCCAATACAGAAGCCGGCATATGGGACGAGTCAGCGGGTGGTAATATTGATAAAGTTGTATCAAATGTCAATGACATTAAAGCCAAGGTCAAGGAACTTTTTGACACCATAAAAGACGCCAAGGGTACGATTGCCGACGGCAAGGTCAAAGACATGATCAGCGATATGCGGGTGATGCTCCAGGAGGCGATGAATGCCCAGCAGGAAGGCGTGAATGATTTTTTGATGGGAGGAAATT
>JAOUKJ010000852.1 GCA_029882675.1 Cyclobacteriaceae bacterium | reverse complement strand
ACTCAGCGGGATGGGAGCCACCATGGCTTCGTTACCGCTTACGGCCTTTGCGCGGCCCATAGAAGAGGGGGGCATAGGTTTCCCCATGGACAAATTACAGGCGAAAAAATTTGCTGATGTGGCACTTAATGCGGCCCGGTCGGCAGGAGCCACCTACACCGATGTGCGTATTGGTCGTTACCTCAACCAGTATGTGATTACCCGGGAAGACAAGGTGCAGAATATTGTCAATACTGAATCGTATGGGGTAGGCATACGGGTCATTGCCAACGGCACCTGGGGCTTTTCCGCCTCCAACACGGTAAATGAGGCGGGGATAAAGAAAGCATCGGAAGAAGCCGTAGCTATCGCCCGGGCCAACTCCAAATACCAGAAAGAACCCGTGCAACTGGTTCCTGTGGCTGCCCACGGGGAGGTGAGCTGGAAAACACCCATCAAAAAGAACGCCTTTGAGATACCCATTAAGGAAAAAGTAGATATGTTGCTGGAAGCCAATGCCCGTGCAATGGAGGCCGGAGCCAGTTATATCAACAATATGCTCTTTCTTGTCAATGAACAGAAATACTTTGCCTCATCCGATGGTTCTTATATCGACCAGGATATTCACCGGATATGGCCCAATTTTAACGTGACAGTCATCGATCAGGAAGCAGGTAAATTTAAAAGCAGGCAGGCCCTGAGTTCGCCCATGGGTATGGGCTTTGAATACCTGGATGGCCTGGCCTCTGAAAAAGTAGCCGGTCCCGCAGGGACAGTGTTATATCGCAATAGCTTCGATATGGTGGAAGATGCAGTGAATGCAGCCAGGCAGGCCAAAGAAAGTCTGGGGGCTAAAAGCGTCGACCCTGGAAAATACTCGCTGGTGCTCGATCCTTCCCACCTTTGGCTCACCATCCATGAGTCGGTAGGGCATCCGCTTGAACTTGACCGGGTGCTGGGCTATGAGGCCAACTATGCCGGCACAAGTTTTGCCACACTGGACAAATGGAAGGCCGGTGATTTTAACTACGGCAGCGAGAAGGTCAACCTGTTTGCGGATAAAACACAACCCTATTCACTCGGAGCCGTGGGTTATGATGATGAAGGTGTGAAGTGTAAAAAATGGGATCTGGTGAAGGGGGGAGTCCTAAAGAACTACCAGGCTATCCGCGACCAGGCACATATCATTGGTGAAAAGGAAAGCCATGGATGTTGCTATGCTGATAACTGGAGCTCGGTACAGTTTCAACGCATGCCCAATGTAAGCCTGGCACCGGGCACGTCTGCTTTATCCGTACAAGAGATGATCAAAGATGTGGAAAAGGGGATTTTTATTATAGGAGACGGTTCCTATTCTATCGACCAGCAGCGGTATAACTTCCAGTTTGGTGGTCAGCTATTTTACGAAATAGAAAACGGGGAAGTCAAGGATATGCTACGCGATGTGGCATACCAGTCCAATACCCAGGAATTTTGGAATTCCTGCTCACAGATTTGCGATGAGAAAGACTTCCGGATGGGAGGATCCTTTTTTGATGGTAAAGGACAACCCGGGCAGGTCAGTTCCGTTTCGCACGGCAGCGCAACCTCACGTTTTGACAACATCAACGTCATCAATACAGATCGAAAAATTTAGCATTAAAAAAGAA
>JAOUKJ010000851.1 GCA_029882675.1 Cyclobacteriaceae bacterium | reverse complement strand
CTCAGATACTCGACACAAAGCTCTTCCTTCGTCTTGAAGTGATTGTAAAGAGTCGGCCGTGAGACCCCGGAGCGCTCAATCACATCATCAATCGTCGTGGCCTGGTAACCCTGAGTAAAAAACAGGGCCGAAGCCGCCTCGACGATTTTGTCTCTTGCATTGCTGTGTTTTCTCGTTGCCATGACCCCATAATAGACTTAACTAGTTAGTTAGTCAATATAAAAAATGAAGAAAACGAACTTTTTTGTAACCCTGCTTAAATAAAGGAAAACAAAGGCGGGTGTAGTGAAGATGGCTTTCACGATTGGCGTGCTAGAGGTAAAACGCACTTCCCGCGCCCAGCAACACCACCGCACTAAGCATATGAATCCAATTGAGAACCAAAAAAGTCATCTCACCTTCTCATCTTTCACTTTAATTCTGTTTTATTTAAAACAACTTACCCTTACATTAAAAATGTAGATTAGATTTATTAAAGGAGTGATCAATATGGCCTTCCCCCTAAAATTTAAATCCTTGCTGGAAACTACAGCTAAAGATGTTGAGCTTCCAAAAATCGCTTGGGTGACTTATGCCGTCTGTGCGGTTGAACAGGATTCCTGTGCCTGGAGCGGGTGGATAATTGAAAGCATTAAAGGTGTAAACGGAGAACTGATCGCGGATACGGATCAAGTTTGTCCTCATTGCGGTAAAACAATGTTCCGCACTGATGTATCAATTAAAATGGAACCCTCCAAGGATCAAACACCGGACATGTTTCCTGGTAAGGACTACGAAGTAACTCCTATGGAATATGAATAATTAAACCTTCTCACCGGTTCCAGGGTTCGAATTCCATGCGTTTTTCGTACCAGATGTGGGTGGTGGGGGGCGAGGCGGCAGGCTTGCCGGGTTTGGGGCAGGCGTGATGCAGGACAATCTTGGTGGAGCCGACAATCCAGTCGTGGCTTTTATAATACGCGTTGGGATAAGCCAGGTCTGCGAGTTCATTCCAGCTCTATACCCGCAAAACCAGACTGAGGAATCCCCGGCCCCTCCATAACAAGGAAGGCAGAAACACCATAGGGACCGGGAAATCGGCCAACCTTATTTCATCATCGTATCTTCTTTCATCTGGCTGCCTTCTTCCATCATACCGTCCTTCTTCATCATTCCCTCTTCCTTCATCATCTCGTCTTCTTTCATTTTGCTTCCTTCCTGCATCATGCCGTCTTCCTTCATCATCCCTTCTTTCTCGGCATTGCTTGAACAACCGACCCCTGACAATATAACCAGCAAAGAAAGAATAGCCAGATAGACAAATTTGTTTTTAAGCATCGTTTTCATGATTTTTCTCCTAAAAGATTGAGAGGGTAACTACAAAGCAACCCCACCTGTATCCTCCCCTTTGTAAGGGGAGGAGTATTGAATTTCCTCCGGGCGTTGCCCGGTTGAGTCCAGCGTCACGCTGACTATTTAATCCGCTCGATAATGATTCTTGCGGCGATGTTGGCAAAGGTATGACTCTGGTCGAGGTCGCCCTGCAAATGGAGCCCCGGATGGAAATGGACGAAGCCTTCATTATCATCCGTATCGACACCGCCTTTGCCGCATGGCGGACCGGGGATATGAGCGCACAGTTCATCGTTG
>JAOUKJ010000850.1 GCA_029882675.1 Cyclobacteriaceae bacterium | reverse complement strand
TTTCACGTAATTCAGCCCCTGATTACCGTGGTAGCTGGGGCAATTTTGGAGTTTTTACTTATATCCAATTGACAGATGACTACCCGTATAAAGATTTTCAACCCAAATTGGATTCTATTATTGCCCAACATGTGACCCCTATTTTTGAAAACCTTGGGATCACTATTCAATATCAACTTCAGCCGATAACAGACATTCACCTGCATTCGAAAATACAGGATGAAGCCGAGGCGGGTGGAGACATTGCCACCGTGTATATATTTACCGCCATCGCTGTACTTATCCTGATCATTGCCTGTATCAATTACATGAATCTGGCCACGGCGAGGTCGGCCAAGCGGGCCAAAGAAGTAGGGATAAGAAAAGTGGCAGGCTCTGACCGGTCACAACTGATAGGACAATTTTTAACAGAGTCTATACTGATGACATTTTTCGCGGCAGTAATTAGCCTGGTGCTGATTTACATTTTTTTGCCGTTTTTTAATGACATGGCAAATAAATCAATTCCCTTCTCCATACTTTTCAGGAAGGATGTCTTGTTAAGCCTGATGGGTATTGTCATGTTTACCGGCATAGTTGGAGGTAGCTACCCTGCTTTTTATCTCTCCTCATTTAAGCCGATCAGCGTGTTGCAAGGAGGTGCCACTAAAAAGGGGGGGCATGCTTTTCTTAGAAAGGGATTGGTCGTTATACAGTTCTTTATTTCCATAAGTATGCTGGTATCTACCTTGGTAGTTTACAAACAGCTTAATTTCCTGTCGGACAAAGACCTTGGATTTGAAAAGGAGCACGTGGTAATCATTGAAATGCCTAATCAGGAAGTACGAGATAAATTTCAAGCCTTAAAGAACGAGTTGATACAACTTCCTGAAGTGAAGCTCGTGGCTACCTCCTCCACTTCACCGGGGAATAATATCGGGAAAGTTATTTTTGGGGTTGAAAATAATGAAGGGGTCATGGAGGATAAAGGAATCGATTTCTATTTTGCAGATTTTGATTATATCAATGCCCTGGGGATGAATATAGCGAAGGGAAGGGATTTTAATGAAGATATTTCCGGAGACACGCTGTATTCCGTTCTTGTCAATGAGGCCATGGTGGCCCGGATGAACTGGGAAGAGCCGTTGGGGAAAAAATTCAGTGTTCCCTTTTTTGGAAGAGACACCACGGTGTTAAAGGAAGTAATCGGGGTGATCAAGGACTATCACCAAAATTCCCTGTACGATGAGATTGAACCGTTAATGGTGATGTATAATAAAAATAACATGAACATGTTCCTGAAAATAGAGGGAGGTGAAGTAAAAAGTACCCTGTCAAAAATTGAAAACATCTGGCAACAAATACATCCTGACAATCCTTTTTCCTTTAATTTTCTCGAGGAAGAATTTGCGGCACAATACGATCAGGATGAACGAAGGGGCAAAATATTTACCGTGTTTACCATGTTCGCCATTATCATTGCCTGCTTAGGCCTTTTGGGCTTGTCAACGTTCACCACGGAGCAGCGAAACAAAGAGATCAGCATCAGAAAGGTGAATGGTGCCGAAATCAGCGATATCATTATTCTTGTTTCCAGGGATTTCCTTAAACTGGTTATGATCGGGACGGTTATTGCTCTACCTGTCTCGTGGT
>JAOUKJ010000849.1 GCA_029882675.1 Cyclobacteriaceae bacterium | reverse complement strand
CGTTCCCATCTCAAAACTTACCACGGGCAGTTCATTATTCACATAGATGTCCTCTACTTTCAGGTACAACCTTTTTCCCAAAGATCCGCCGGGATGGACGCGTGCAAAATCCTGACTGGAAAAACCCCTGAGTTGAAGTAAACAAACAGCCAGGGCATCTCCCAATGCCATATGTACGGTTGTACTTGTAGTAGGAGCCAGGTTATATGGGCAGGCCTCCTCTGCTATGGTGGCGTTGAGCACATAATTCGCATGCTGGGCCAGAAAGGATTCAATATGGCTTACCAGCGCTATAATTTTCACTCCCAGCCTTTTTATTAAAGGTATAAGCACTTTGATCTCAGGCGAGTTGCCGCTTTTGGAAATACAAATTACAATATCATCCGTTGTGATCATACCTAAATCGCCATGTATAGCATCCGCAGCATGCATGAATAACGCCCTGGTTCCTGTACTGTTTAGTGTGGCTACTATTTTTGTCGCCACAATTGCACTTTTCCCAATTCCTGTAATAACAACCCTTCCTTTACAATTCATGATTTCTTTTACCGACGCTTCAAAATCATCATCGAGATACTCAGTGATTTTTTTTAAAGCAAAAGACTCATTAATTAGTACATCAGTAGCTATTTGTTTGATATTTTTTATTATCTTCAACAGCTTGTCTATTTAATTTGTAATAATAATAGTGTAAAGATATAAAAACGTTTGAATTTAAAGTTAATGGCTACTATGACTTTGGTAGAAGAGAAGGATAAATTAAAAGAAAAACTGAAAGAGGTTTTTGGTTATGATCATTTTCGAGGTAAGCAGGAAGTGATCATCAAAAACATCATCAAGGGCAACAATACTTTTGTTATTATGCCCACCGGGGCGGGAAAGTCTATGTGCTATCAATTACCGGCAGTATACGGCGATCAAATGGCTATTGTCATTTCACCGCTCATTGCGCTGATGAAAAACCAGGTGGATCAACTCAATGCTTTTGGAGTAAATGCACAGTTTCTTAACTCCACGTTGTCAAAAACAGAGATTAACCGGGTAAAGAGAGAAGCTTTATCAGGTGAAGTGAAGTTGTTGTATGTGGCTCCCGAGTCACTTACCAAGACCGACAATGTTGAGTTTCTGAAAAAAGCCAATATCGCTTTTGTGGCGGTAGATGAAGCCCACTGTATCTCCGAATGGGGACATGATTTCAGGCCTGAATACAGGAGGATCCGGGATATTATCGCAATGATTGGAAACCTTCCGATTATTGCCCTAACGGCCACTGCTACGCCCAAGGTGCAGCAGGATATCCAGAAAAACCTGAATATGGAAGCCGCCGATGTCTTCATGTCTTCTTTCAACCGGAAAAACCTTTATTATGAGGTGAGGCCGAAGAAAGATACTAAAAAGCAGGTGATCAAATTTTTGCGCGACCACAAAGGCAAATCAGGAATCATATACTGTCTGAGTCGGAAAAAAGTAGAGGAAATTGCTGAATTGCTGCGTGTAAACGGTTTTAAAGCAGCGCCCTATCACGCCGGACTTGATCCGCAGATAAGAGAAAAAAATCAGGACGATTTCCTGAATGAAGAAACAGATATTATTGTAGCAACAATTGCCTTTGGTATGGGCATAGATAAGCCTGA
>JAOUKJ010000848.1 GCA_029882675.1 Cyclobacteriaceae bacterium | reverse complement strand
ACAAAAGTAAGATATTAACCCGCATTATTCACCGGGCGAATAATGCGGGCTGATTTTGGCTGGGTAGATTATTTGGGGTGAAGCCACATCCATTTACCAGAAAATCCTACTCTAAAAATTGGGGAATCGTGTACATGACAGCTTAAAACTATTATTTTAGTTGATTATTTGCATCATTTTTTACTAACCGGGCGTACCTGTCCTGTAAATGTCTGGTTTATCAAGGAAAATATTTATTGGGTGGCCAGTTCAAGGAACAAATCCTGATAAACGAAGGCCTTTGAGAGTCTGTAGTATATTCTTCGTTTTGTTTTCTTGATCGTCGCCCCGACTTTAAGCAGTAAGGTTCTGATCGTACTGACCTGCCATTTTTTAGCCACATCAAAGGAAGTCTCTTTGATCGCTTTTTTCAATAGCAAGAAAAACTCATAAGCCAAACTACTAATCAACAAACGAAGAAAATTGGCCCAAAAACCATGATTTGACAATCGGCCGGCATAACACATGTTCTTTACTTCCTTGATTCGGTTCTCACTGGATTCACCACGCATTACATAAAAGTCAAAGTAAATGGCTCTGGCATCCTGCTCTTCCATATTGCTTACAATATGGCGGGTATTTAACCCGATACCTGTACTTTCTACTTTCGCATAACATTGCTGAGGTTTATGCCAACTACCTGCCTGATATGTATATGAAATAAAATGCTGGTGCTTTTCTTTGTTGGCCAGATACAGGTGCTTGACTGCTTTTTCTGCCCGTTTTACTCTTTTTTTGAGTATCTCGTTGGTGGCCATTCCCATGGCAAATTTCAAATCGTAATCGTCAGCCAATTGATAAAAAGCAGGGCAACTAAAACCACTGTCCCCACGAACAAAGATTTCAATGGTGGGATGCTTGGCTTTAATTTTCTTTATTATTCGTTTAAGAATACTCACATACCATTTGTTTGAATGACTGTTGCCAGGCCGTAATACCGGAACAATAATTTGCCCGGTGTCACCATCATGAAAAAATAACTCATTATACATAAATTGACCATAAAACCCATTAAACATAGACAATTGCTGATCTCCATGGGTTGGATCATCAGTGGAATCAACATCTATTATAATACAATCCCGGCCTTCTAATGAGTCAACATAACGATCTGCCCATGCCTCACATAAAGTAAAAATGGAATGTTTGTCCATGCTGTTTTCAAACCGTGACAAGGTGGGTTGAGAGGCCAGCTCTCCATCAAGCACATCTTGGAATATAGGATCTTCCTTCAAGTGAAAAGTATCGTTGGCATCTTCATAGCCCTGAATAAGGGAAAACACACGTTGCTTCAATAATTTCTCAATACTATGAACTATACGCAAGGGGTGACGGTTGTCAGGAATATACTCGCTGAAGTAGTTAATTATTTTGTGACGTCTTTCAAATTTTTCCAATAGAACCAACGCACCATCTGAACTGATTTGATCGGCTGTAAAATCTACGGATATTGCTTTGTTGCCCTTGTAAAATACTGTACTTTTATTGCTCATATTTGGGTGTGACTAAAAGTGTTGTTTTCTTTTGTTTTCACTTAAAAATAACACTTTTCACCCAAATTTCTAACCCCCCGATGAATTTTTCGGGTTAATATGGGATAT
>JAOUKJ010000233.1 GCA_029882675.1 Cyclobacteriaceae bacterium | reverse complement strand
CCAAGTTTCATCAGTACCCCGGCATGGAGCATGGATACTGCCGTCGGTGCCGAAGCATGACCATCGGGCGACCAGGTATGGAACGGAAACAAGGCACTAATGACTCCAAAACCGATGAATATCAACGGGAAGAAAAATTTCTGTACTTCAATAGGAATGCTTATTTTGGAGATCTCCAGAATATTAAAAGTCAATGCGCCACCATCCGGTGCCGAGTTGAAGTATATACCCAGAATACCCACGATAAGCAGGGCAGAGGCTCCCATGAGCATCAGGGTTAGTTTCATGGCAGAATATTCCTTGGGTCCGGTACCCCACAGCCCAATAAGCAGGTACATGGGGATAACGGCCAACTCGAAATAGAGGAAAAGAACAAACAAATCGAGGGTGGTGAAAAAGCCAAACACACCCATTGCCAACAGAACCAGCCAGAAGAAAAAGTCTTTGGGCAGGTCATCGATGAGCCAGGAGGCAAAAACACCGGCGAAGATAATGATCCCGGTAAGCACGATCATTCCTACAGCAATGCCATCTACGCCAAGGATGTAGTGAATGTTAAGTGAATCGTACCATGTATAATCCCTGAAGAACAACACTTCGTCCGTATTCCCGGCCTTGCGTTCAGCCAAATACATAAAGAGCAGGACAAACACCAAAACCAGCTGCACCGACATGCCTATCGCGGCGACAATCCGTGCCTTATCAGGCTTTTTAACAGCCATAATACCTACCAGCGTAAGCAGGGGTACAAGTACCAGTATATTTAAATTAAAGTTATACATACCTTAATTGGGATTAAAATAGAAGTAAACCATTACAATCAACAACAGGCCGGTGAGAAATACCATGGCATATTGGTGTACATTACCTGACTGGAAGTTGCGGGATCTGACCGAAATGGCCATCGTTACATTACCAATCAGATTCATCAACCCGTCAACAATATGCTTGTCAAACCAGGCCGCTGAAGATGTTATATACCTGAATATTATTTTTTTAGTCACAAACAGGTAGAATTCGTCCATATAAAACTTATTGTCAACCAGTACATAAAGTCCACCCAGGGAAGCTCTGATTTTAGCTGATTTGTCACTTTCTTTCCGGTATAAGGCATTTGCCGAAAGGATGCCAATCAGGGCGATGCCTACGGATGCCAGGGCGATGCTCCAGTGGAAATGCGTATCAAAAGGTTGTCCATCGGAGGTAACCAGGTGACTGAAGGGCAGAAAACCTGCAAAAACAGCACCTATGGCCAGGATCCACAGGGGAACAGTCATCGATGCCGGTGATTCGTGGATATGATCGTATTTTCTTTCTTGGCCCCAGAATACCCTGAAATAAAGGCGAAACATATAAAAGGCGGTGAGGCCGGCCACCAGGTATTCGACGGCGAAATATAATTTATTGGCCTGCCAGGCAGCGGCCAGTATTTCATCTTTGCTGAAAAAACCGGATAACGGAGGTATTCCGGCAATTGCCAGTGTGGCGATAAGGAAAGTGAGGTGGGTGGAGGGCAGGTGCTTTCTCAGGTTACCCATGTCTTTCATTTCATTGCTGTGAACGGCATGGATAATTGATCCGGCCCCCAGGAACAGCAAGGCTTTGAAAAAGGCGTGTGTAAACAGGTGAAACATGGACGCGGTAAAACCCAGGCCTGCTTCAGCACCGTAGCCCGAGATGCCCAGGGCCAGCATCATATAGCCAAGTTGTGATATGGTAGAATAGGCCAGTACTTTCTTGATGTCTGTCTGTACGATGGCAATGACTGCTGCAAAAAGTGAGGTGAAGGCCCCGATAAAGGCCACTACTTCGAGCGCTTCGGGGGCGGCCAGTGCGTACACTGAAAACATACGACCCACAAGGTATACGCCTGCTACCACCATCGTGGCTGCATGAATAAGGGCAGATACGGGGGTTGGACCCTCCATCGCATCGGGGAGCCAGACATGGAAAGGGAACATGGCCGATTTACCAGCACCACCTATGAAGATGAGTACCAACGCCCAGGTCATCACAGAGAAGCCCATGAAGGTGCCCGCAATGGGATTGGAAATCAATGCGCCTTCCGGGTTGGTGATCTCCATAAAATTGAATGTCCCGGTATAGTAGGATAATAACAGGATGCCAATCAGAAAACCCAGGTCGGCAAAACGTGTTACAATAAACGCTTTTTTTGCAGCTGCAATGGCCGTTGGTTTTTTGTAATAATAACCAATCAACAGAAAAGAGGATACACCTACCAGCTCCCAGAAAATATATATCTGCATGAGGTTGGTGGCGAGCACCAGTCCCAGCATGGCAAAGGAAAATAAAGACAGGAAGGTGAAATAACGTGCATAACCATCTTCGCCTTTCATATATCCGGTACTATAGATGTGTACCATGAGCGATACCGTACTGATCACCACCAGCATCATGGCTGATATGGGATCGATGATGATGCCCATATCGATGATCAGGGTGTCGGTAAGGCGTAGCCACGTTACCGAGGCAGCCTGTATGGCTTCGTAACTTTCAGCGCTGTTCAGAAAGAAATAACTGATGGCTGTGAAATAAGACAATGCCGTAACCAATGCAATGGCCGCAATGGAAATGCCCGCAGAAATTGTTGGGCTGAGTTTGCCGTTAAGTACCCCTGTGACCAGAAAAGCCACAAAAGGTAAAATAAGGATCCATATAGTAAATTGATAACTGTCCATAACCCGTCAGTGTTTCATTTCTGTAACTTCATCAACATCTATTGAGCGGATGTTTCTGTAAAGGTTTATAAATAAAGCGATGGCCACCGCAGCTTCGGCAGCGGCAATCCCAATAATAAAAAGCGTAAAGAAGTGGCCCTCCAGTTGTTCCGGAAACATGTATTTATTGATGGCCACAAAATTAATGTTCACGGCATTGAGCACCAACTCTATACTGATGAGCATGGTGATCATATTTTTGCGCGTGAGGAATCCATATACCCCGGTGAAAAATATCAGGGTGCTAAAGATCAGAATATGCGATAAGGGGATGTTCTCTATCATGATTTGCCCTGATGTTTATATTTTGCAATGGCTATGGCGGCGATCATGGCGGCCAATAGCAGTATACTGATGACTTCAAAGGGAAGGACATAGCCAAATTGGTCATAACTTAAAAGTTGTTGGCCGATATGCGCCACCGTCAGCTTGTCCCCTTCAAAAGTACTGGTGATAAAGGTAAATCCATTGATCACCGAAATAACCACACCTGCTGATACCAGAGAAAGGACAGCAGCAAAAAGCATGGTTGTAGGTTTCACTACCTGCAAACGTTCGCCCAAATGGCTGGTGAGGAGGATGGAAAAGATAATCAATACCAGAATACCTCCCATATATACCACCACCTGAACAGCGGCAAGGAACATATAGTCTACAGCCAGGTAAAAAACAGCTACTCCTATCAGGACAAACAGCAGATAGATGGCCGCCCGCAACAACTTTCTTGAAGTTACCGCCATGATGGAGAAAACCACCATCAATACGGCCATGATATAAAATATGATAGTCAATGCATTCATCAGCGAACTCCCTCCATTAGTTTAGATCCGGGTTTATTCAGCACCTTTGTGAGTAGAGATCTGTCGAAAACAGCGTGCTCAAAATCTTTTGACATCACAATGGCATCAGTAGGGCAGGACAGGATACAGAGGTTGCAAAAAGTGCACATCGATAAATTGTACATGAATTTATCGATGACTTTTTTCTTTTTACCATCCACTTCTTCGCGTTTGCTAATGATCTCAATGGTGCCGTTGGGGCAGGCCAGCTCACAGGCCGAACACCCGGTACACCGGTGCTCGTTGGCTTCGGTGTGCGTGAGTACAACCTCTCCTCTGAACCGGTCAAACATTTCCAGGGTCTCCCGGTTTTCCGGATATTGCTGGGTGATGATCTCCCTGGGGTGTGTAATATAATACCCCGTGACAGACATCCCTTTTAACAAAGTTCGGATGCCCTCAATGATACTTTTTATATAATCTATAATGGCCCTCATAATCTTTAAAAATGCCAACCCATAAGTACAACAAATGCCATGATCAGTATGTTGATCAGGTTAATAGGTAATAAATATTTCCATTCCAGTGTGAGTAACTGGTCAATACGCAACCGGGGGAATGTCCATTTAAACCACATCATCAGGAAGATGAGGAAACCGGTCTTTCCAAAAAACCATACGATAGGGGGGATAAAATCCATAATCTGATTAAACCCGGCCCAATGGCCGATATGGAATGGCATCCAGCCGCCCAGAAAAACAGTAGCTCCAATCGCCGCGATGATAAACATATTCACAAACTCGGCCAGAAAGAAAAATGCAAATTTCAATCCGGAGTATTCGGTATGGAAACCTGCCGTCAGTTCCGATTCGGCCTCTGCCAGGTCGAAAGGCCCCCTGTTTGTTTCAGCCGTGCCTGCGATCATAAAGACACAAAAGGCGATGAGTGCAGGGATATGTCCGCGGAATATCCACCAACCGGCCTCCTGGCTGGCGATGATTTCTGAAAACTGAAGGCTTTCCGCCAGTACCACGATGGTCAACAGCGAAAGTCCAACGGATAGTTCATAACTCACAACCTGTGCTCCGGAGCGCATGGCCCCGATCAAAGAATATTTGTTGTCGCTTGACCAGCCGGCAATAAGTATCCCAATCACACCGATGGAAGACACCGCAGAGATATACAATATTCCTATATCAAAATCGAGTGCATGAAGCCCTTTGGCAAAAGGCAATGCACCGAGTGCCATAAAGGTGGATATGATCACGATAAAAGGCGCCAGGTTAAAGAGAAACTTATCGGCATTTTTGGTGATCATAGGCTCTTTGAAAATCAGTTTTACGGCATCGGCTGCCGTCTGGGCCAGTCCCCATTTTCCCACACGCATAGGCCCCAGTCGCAACTGGAAAAAAGCACAAATTTTGCGTTCGGCATAGACCAGTACCAGACCAAGGATGGTAAAGAATATCATAAAGGCAAAAGCGATGATCACAAACTCGGTGACAGTAACTGCCAGCGGTGACATGGAGGAGCTGAGTCCTTCATGGATGGATCTTGTCAGGCCGGTGAAATCGTATATATTCATTTCTTATCTGTCAATATCAGGTATTACAAGGTCTAGGGTCGACATTATCGTCACTACATCGGCAATTTTTGCCCCTCGGGCCATGTGATCCAGGGCTGAAAGGTTTGAGAAACCGGGAGACCGGAATTTCATCCGGTAAGGGCTTTTATCTCCTTCACTGATGATATACACACCCAGTTCGCCACGTGCCGTTTCTACTTTTTGATAAAATTCCCCTTTTGGTAATTTGATCACGGCTTTTGTCTTGGCCTGGAAATCACCTTCGGGTATATTATCAATTAACTGCTCTATCACAGCCATCGACTCCCACATTTCCTGTATTCTCACTTTATACCGGGCATATGAATCACCCTCAGTGCCCAATACTTCTTTAAATTGGACTTTATCATAGGCACTGTAAGGAGCATGTTTCCTTAAGTCACAGGAAAAGCCCGAAGCCCTGCCCGCAGGGCCGGTCACCCCAAAGGATATAGCGTCTTCTTTGCTTAATACACCGACACCTTCTGTGCGTTTTCTGAAAATTATATTTCCCGATAACAGCTCGTCATATTCGGGTAATTTCTTTTTAAAGTGCGCGATAAAATCTTTAGTACGTTGAACAAAATTGGGGTGGATGTCAAACATCAGTCCACCGGGCACGTTGTAATTCATGGTCAGCCGGGCTCCGCAGGTCTCTTCGAAAATATCATTGATCATTTCCCGGTCGCGGAAGCCGTATAAAAAGGTGGTAATGGCTCCCAAATCCATGCCCATGACACCCCACCAGAGTTGGTGTGAGGCCAGTCGTGTAAGTTCGGCTATAATAGTCCGGATCACCTTCACGCGTTCAGGTATCTCGACTTCCATCCCTTGTTCCACGGCCAGACAAACAGCTTCATTATTGATATGTGCTGATAAGTAGTCCATGCGGTCGGTGAGGTGTACAATCTGTTTGTACCCGTCTTTCTCGCACATCTTCTCAATGCTGCGGTGGATATAGCCCAGATGGGGTTCCACTTTGCGGATGGTTTCGCCCTCCAGGGTCAATACCAGGCGAAGTACGCCATGGGTTGAAGGGTGCTGCGGCCCCATATTAATGAAGTATTCCTGTTCTTCAAAGGGGGTATTTGTGACTGTTTTTACTGCTTCGCCCATGTCCTGTTATAGTTCAACAATATTTACTTCGTCAACGTAGTCTTTTCTCAATGGAAAGCCCTGCCAGTCGTCATCGAGAAACAACCTTCTTAAATCCGGATGGCCTTTAAAAACTATACCGAACAAATCGAAAATTTCTCTTTCATGAAATTCGGCCGTTCGCCAGATATCGCAAACGGATTCTATTTCCGGTTTTTCCCGGTCATCGATTTTGGCTTTTACCACTAGCTCCAGTCCGCTAATGGTGGAGCGTAAATGATAAACCACTGTCATATATTCAGGCCAGTC
>JAOUKJ010000846.1 GCA_029882675.1 Cyclobacteriaceae bacterium | reverse complement strand
TATACTCGCCCTAATATTTACCACTAGTACCAGCACCACCATAATGGTAATCAATATTTCATGGGTCAGTGCATGTTCAAGAGTTCCAATGGTTTCTTTAATAAGTCCACTGCGATCATAAAAAGGCACGATAGTAACCTTGGAAATTGTACCATCTTCCAGTGTCTTTGACGGCAATCCGGGGTTGATTTCATCGATTCTTGCTTTCACATTGTTGATTACTTCCATGGGATTTGAACCATACCGAGCTACCACAACTGCACCAGCAGCTTCGGCACCTTCCTTATCCAAACCACCGCGCCGGGCTGCCGGACCTAAATTCACACGGGCTACATCTTTTATTCTTACAGGTGTATTATCTTTGGAGATAATCACTGAATTTTCGATATCCTCAATAGATTTGATATATCCCAGGCCACGAATCAGGTATTCGGCTCTATTAAATTCCATGGTACGAGCGCCTACATCCTGGTTACTGTTTTTCACCGCCTCCATTACTTGTTCAAGGGTAATTTGATACTGCGAAAGCACCAGAGGATCTACATCTACCTGATATTCCTTCACAAAACCTCCTATAGAGGCCACTTCGGCTACACCTTCTGATGTACTTAAATAGTAACCCACATAATAATCTTGAATGGTGCGTAACTCCTGAGGGTCCCACCCTGATGATGGCTTACCTGTTTCAGGGTTTCTCCCCTCCAGAGTGTACCAAAAAACCTGCCCCAAGGCTGTTGCATCAGGACCTAGTGAGGGCTTTACCCCGGTTGGTAATCTGTTTTCAGGTAAACTATTAAGCTTTTCAAGAATTCTTGTTCGGCTCCAATAAAATTCGATATCGTCATTAAAAACAATATAAATAGTTGAAAGCCCAAAAATAGAATTGCTTCTAATACTTTTAACTCCCGGCACACCCAGCAAGGCGGTTGTAAGGGGATATGAGATCTGGTCCTCAATATCCTGAGGGGATCGTCCCGGCCAGTTGGTGTAAACTATTTGTTGATTTTCACCAATATCGGGGATAGCATCCACGGGAACCGGGTCAGATGGGAGTCCTGTTTTCCAATCAAAAGGAGCAGTAACCAACCCCCAAACTACCATCATTACCACCAATAAAACTGTAATTAACCTGTTATACAGGAAAAAATGAATTATGCGATTAATCATAAACTAAAGAGTTGTTTCCGAAAAAAAATAAAATGGAAATAAAGGGGCTGAGATAGCCCCAAAGTGTTTATGATTTCAAATAAGGAAAACCTGAAAAGCAACCTGAAAATCTTCAGGCAATGGCGGCGACGTATCTGAAAAAGGGGTTAACTGGGAATAAGATGAAAGTTCAATTGAAATTACACTTTCTATTAGACTTAAATCTGCAATAACAGGCAAATTCGTTTTCAACTCGTAATTAATTACTGATTGAATTTTAAACGCATCTGAAATTGAAATTTGATCTGACTCGGAATGACAGCAATCCACTGGAGCTTTTTTCTCACAACAAGTCTTTTCTGCCGAAGATAAATACACTTCACTCAAAACCTCACCACAATAGTGACGTGTAATGCTAATTCCAATTGTGGAAATAAGCAATAATACTGCGGTTAATATGTGAACTATCTTTTTCAAACTTACTTGTAGTCGAATC
>JAOUKJ010000847.1 GCA_029882675.1 Cyclobacteriaceae bacterium | reverse complement strand
TCTGAGGTTACCTCATCCGCCTGGGCCCGTACTATTGTTGGGAGAGACAGAACCAGGGAAATAAACAACAATAATATTTTCATCGATTAAAAGGTTTAGATTGGATCATTAAAAGTACGCTATTGGAAGGACAAAGTTACCCCATTTACAGGCATTGATGAATACCGCAGCAATTAATTTAATCAAAAACTGGTTTCATTCACCGGCCCGCCGGATCGGAAAAAACAAAAACTGCCATCAGACAATCGGGGCTCAGCCCCGGAGTAGTTCATTACACTTGATTAAAGTAGGCAAAGCATTTTTAAAAGCCCATTACTTTTCTATCTTAGCTGCCTGAAAAGGAAGTCTTCAGGGTTCATTCCAACGCGTGAAGGGCACCTTATATTTTATTTGTAAATTCATAATATAACCCGATGAAAAAATCAGCCAAAACAGCATCTGCGAGAAGAAATTTTATAAAAGGGGCCTCACTTACCGCCGCCGGATTCATGATTATGCCGCGCCATATATTGGGTGGAAACGGTTTTGTGGCTCCCAGTGATAAGGTAACTGTAGGGGTTGTTGGTGCAGGAGGAAAAGGAAAAGAGAATACCGCTAATTTATTAAAACTTAAAGATGTGCAGGTCGTGGCCATTGCCGATCCCGCCGACTTTTGGGATTTAAACCGGTTCTATTATAAAACAACAGCCGGCCGCGGACCGGTAAAGCAAATGATAGCAGGGGAGAGGCCCGGGGAAAAAGTACAGGAGTATACGGATTTTCGTAAAATGCTGGAAAAGGAAAAATCAATTGACGCTGTTATGTGCTCTACCCCTGATCATACGCATGCATATGTATCCCTGTTGTCTATGCGGGCAGGGAAGCATGTCTATTGTGAAAAGCCACTAACCCATAATATATGGGAAGCCCGGGAAGTACAGCGTGTAGCCCGGGAAACCGGACTGGCCACTCAAATGGGAAATGGCGGACATAGTACAGATGGCATAAGAAAAACGGTGGAGTACCTCAGGGATGGCGCTATAGGAAAAGTTACAGACATTCACGCCTGGGTACCTGTCTCCCGATGGAATCCGACGCTTCAGGGGCTCCCTGAGGGAACCACAAAACAACCAGCCAACTTTAATTGGGACCTTTGGCTTGGGCCGCGCGAAGTGAGGGATTACCATGAAGCCTACACCCCGGTGACATGGCGGGATTTCTGGGCTTTTGGATGTGGTGCCATGGGCGACTTTGGTTGCCACGACCTGGATGCTGCCGTTTGGGCTTTCGACCTACAGGCCCCTGAAAACGTTGAGCTCAAACCAGCAGGATATAATGATTCGGATATTGCCCCATATGGCGAAATAGGATACTATAATTTTGCCGGAAAAGGCAATCAGCCCCCCATTAAGCTTACCTGGTACTCAGGGGGGCTGCGCCCTGAACTTCATGAAGCATTGCCCCGGGGGTATAACTGGCCGGGCAGGGGCACCCTGTTTGTGGGAGATAAAGGGATATTGGTAAATGAGGGTGGCAACCGGGCCCCCAGATTGTTCCCGGAGCGTTTAGAGCAATCATATACTCCTCCCAAGCCTTCCATTGCACGCTCCAATGGACATTACAGAGACTGGATAGATGCCATTAAGGGCGGACAACCGGCGAG
>JAOUKJ010000232.1 GCA_029882675.1 Cyclobacteriaceae bacterium | reverse complement strand
TCTGATAATATGGTTTGGCAACCACTGATTTTTTCAAAAAGTGTAAAAGCACATCCGTTGGAAATTTTTATAGTTATATTTGCAGGCGCAACGCTGGCCGGTATCATTGGAATGATCGCAGCTATCCCGGTATATACTGTGTTAAGAGTTTCTTTTACAGAGTTTTATAATGGTTACCGGGGCTATAAAATTTTTAAACTTCAAAAAGTAAAATTCAGATAATGGGATTGAAATGTGGTATTGTCGGATTGCCAAATGTTGGTAAATCCACATTGTTTAATGCGATATCCAATAATAAGGCCGAAGCAGCAAACTTCCCTTTTTGCACCATCGAACCAAATGTAGGCGTTATTACGGTGCCTGACGAACGCTTGAATACGCTGGCGGACATGGTTCATCCACAGGCCGTAATTCCTACGACCATCGAGTTTGTTGATATTGCCGGCCTGGTAAAAGGAGCAAGCAAAGGAGAAGGGCTGGGGAATCAGTTTTTGGCGAATATAAGGGAAGTTGACGCTATCATCCATGTGGTAAGGTGTTTTGCCAATGATAATATCGTACATGTTGACGGTCGGATTAATCCTGTGGCCGATCGGGAAATTATTGATACGGAGTTGCAACTAAAAGACCTGGAAACCCTTGATAAACGTATATTAAGGATCGAAAAAGTAGCTAAATCGGGCGACCGAAAGGCTAAAGAAGAATTGGATACGCTCAAGCAATATAAAAGCCACCTTGAAGAAGGTAAAAATGCCCGCTTGCTCAATATTGATACAAGCCATGTCCAGGATCTTTATCTGCTCACCAGTAAACCGGTATTATATGTGGCTAATGTAGAGGAGGAGGCAGTGCTTACCGGAAATGAATATGTAGAAATGCTGAAGGAATCAGTGGCCCGGGAAGGAGCATCGGTTATTATAATTTCAGCAGCCATCGAGGCCCAAATAGCCGAATTGGAAGATACCGAAGAACGTGAATTGTTTCTGGAAGAATATGGTTTGACCCAATCGGGCCTTTCGAAATTAATAAAGGCTTCGTATGACCTGCTTCACCTGATAACCTATTTTACAGTAGGTGAAAAGGAAGTCAGGGCCTGGACGATTTGTCAGGGTTGGAAAGCACCAGCGGCTGCAGGGGTTATTCATACCGATTTTGAAAGGGGTTTTATCCGGGCTGAGGTGATAAAATATAACGATTATCTCCAATATGGATCCGAAAACGCTTGTAAGGAAGCGGGAAGGCTGTCGGTTGAAGGTAAAGAGTATGTCGTAGGCGATGGCGATATTATGCATTTTAGGTTTAATGTATAATTTTATTATATTTGTAAACAGACCTTGCCAGGATATTGAGATACACTGCTTAAAATACCCTTGCGGATTTTAGGTATTAAAGATAAAGATGTTTTTCCGCCCCTTGAGGAAGGAAAATATTTAAAATACATTTTTTTTGGTGCACTTGAATAAGTGAGTAACCTTTAGATTAAAAACAGCGTATTTGGTTACATTTAAAACATGATTAAATGTTCATAAAAGCCGCTTGAGAATTTAAGGTACTGAATAAATAGATTAAATTTTTGAATTAAGTTAGATTAGGTTTCTTTTTTATATTACTAACAGAAGTTTCTTACGGTGTTCTGAATAGGGAATAAATACCTGACTTGCACAGGAGCCGGACTTCATTTTTTTAATTATAATTGTTTTGAGAGTTAGGCTGATATTTAAACTGAAAAACAGGGGAGGGGTAGTTCCCTTTCATCATCAACATTTGTTTGCCCGGCAAATAAAGGGACTTATATTTAAAAACGACAAAAAGGAATTTATTGACTTTAAAACGTATAATTTCTCTGGGATTAAAGGACAGACCCGTGTGAGCCGCAAAGGCCTGCATTTTTTCTCATCAAAAGTTACTATCGTTTTATCCAGCCCCAATAAAGCATTTATCGACTTTATTATCACCAGTATTTTTAATTTAAAACAGTTGGAAATAGGATCTCTGATGCTGGTGCCTGAACTCGTTGAAAAAGAAGTTAATTTTGAGATTGAAAGCCCCACTAAATTTATTTGTATTTCTCCTATTGTCCTGACTAAACCCGAATACGGTGATCGAAAAGGCAAGCGGTTTATACCTCCTGACCTGGACTTGTTTTCAGACCTGTTGTATGATTCAACCTTGCATAGAATGGCCGAGGAAACTTCATTGGCCAAATCAAAGCTGGAAGCTTTTTATAAGTTTCAGATTGTGCCTGATGTGAAATACCTGAACCGGCTGGATCAGCAACAAAAAAAATATGCACGGATATATTCCGTTTATGAAAATGATGTGAAATATGAAGTCCGGGGATATACTTTTCCCTTCGAACTCTATGCTGAGAAAGAAGTGCTCGAATTTATTTACAGCAGCGGTCTGGGATATTTTGCCCATAAAGGATTTGGCATGCTCGATATGGCCTCAGGTGCCGCTATGCAAAAAACAGAACTTTATCCGATTAATTTAGAGCAGGTCTAACGAAGGCGTTCATTAAGCCCAAATTGATAATATCCGACTATCGCTTCTTTACGGCTTCCGGGTGTCTTATGATATAGGAAAATGTCATAATAATTTTCAGTATCGATATGGTCTCCCTCCAAATGATTGGGCGAATAAGTGCCTGTATCGTCATGTACATAATACTGATAGTCATACCATCCCTGTTTTAGTAATAAGGAACCGGTATAAGCCTTTTTGTTGGGATCATAGTACATCCTGTTTTCAGGAGAAAGTGTCCAGTTCGTGAGCTCCCCGAAAATATATATTTTTGAAGAAGCCATGGGTGCCATTTCTAAAGTAAAAAACACATATACATAATCACTGTGGTGGGATGAATTATGAGAATCAAAATTTTCTGTCCTGAAACCCCCGTTTATATCGCGATGAAAACTGTAAGCCAGGCCTTCCCGGGGTTTGTCAGTTACCAAATACATTTCTACAGGAGATGCTTCCCGCCTGGCTCCACCTACATTCTGCCCCGGTGATATCACAGAACGGATGTCGAAGAAACGATATTCATTGCCTGGGGTAAAACTGGCACTGTTGTCAAAATAATTATACTCCAGTTGTTTGGTGTCTTCCCTGACTTGTGTGGGCCGCAAATCATAAACCGCATTGTCCCAACGACTGTTTTGCATGATGGTGGCACGGAGCTCATTATAGGGATCACGTACTTCCAGATCACGATAATTCGCTTCAAAATTTATCCGGTGCCCCGTAATAGGACTCAGTCCCATTTTGTTTTTAGGTTGAAAAATATTTACTGCACCTTCAAAGACTGAAAACCTCCTGCTGAGGATGAGGTCATTTTTGTCCGGATCGCGATAAACAACAAGGAGATAATTGCCGGAAGCCTTTACCTGGGGAAGTGAAAATGTATAATGGACATAATTGATTTTTGTGTCCAGACTAAGCGTATAATCACTGATGATGAACTCATTGTATTCGTCGAGATAGTCCATTGAATGCAGCAATGACGGCGTCCAGTCTGCCTTGCAATAAATCAACCGGGCGTAATAGTTGTCCGGACGATCAGCGAGATCATCAAATTCAAGAATGAGGCGATTGGGTAGATTGAGTGGTATAATCGGTGAGAAATTCAGCTCACCAAATGACGACCCGGCCTGGTATAGTTTCACTGTTTTAATTTCTTTTTCGTAGGTGTGATTTTTATATAACAGCTGTTTGCCGGCAGATGCCGTGCCGGCATTGCTGTCTGATGTGTATTGTACGGGTACACATTGCAGAATGCTCGCTGTTATTAAAATCAGAAAAATACGGGCTTTCATATATCAGTAGATTTTTTTAAATTTAATCAAAAAGTGGTTTAATTCCCCGATCCTCAGGCTCGGAATAAACAAAAATGTCCATGTGATACTTCGGGGATCTGCCCCGGAGTAGTTTATTATATGTGCACAAAGTAAAAATATTCTAACGTATTACAACCTTTTCTATTGCAATAGGGTCTAATACATGAGAAAGACAGATACATATGACCTGTTAATGACAGCAGACGATAAATTATTAGAGGCCTGTATAAAGGGAGACCGTAAAGCGATACGGTCTTTCTACGAAAGGTATGCGCCTTTTTTACTGGCTGTTTGCTCAAGATATACCAAGTCTCAGCCAGAGGCTGAAGATGTCTTGCAGGAAGCTTTTATAAAGATTTTTAAAAACCTGCCGAATTTCAGGAAAGAGTCCAGACTCGAATATTGGATGAAAAGAATAACCGTAAATACGGCACTCAATCAGCAACGGAATAAATTATATATGTTTCCGATGGTTGATATAGATGACGTAACGATAAAGACCGGAGACAACTATTCACTGAAAGATTATCATTTTGATGAATTGTTGAAGATGGTTCAGGAGCTCCCCGCAGGTTGTCAGGTCATTTTTAACTTATACGCCATTGAAGGGTTTAACCACCGTGAAATTGCAGAAATGCTTGGCATCAGCGAAGGAACATCGAAATCACAATATGCCCGGGCAAGGGCTTTGTTGATGCGAAAATTAGATCAGGAAAATAAAATAAATTATGGCACATTATAAAAGAGGGGCATTTGAACGTGAGTGGCAGGAAGCCTTCGCCGGGAAGGAAGTCAGCCCTTCTCCCGAATTATGGGACAGGATTGACGGTGCTTTATACAAAGATGATCATAAAAAAAGCCGGGTAGCCCTGGTGTGGTGGCGATGGGCCGCAGCGGCCTCTATTACGCTGGCTATTGTGGCCGGTGGATGGAGTTATACGCAATATAACGACTGGAAAACTGAAAAATTGGCCTATGAGAACAAAATCAAAGAGCTAAACGCTATAGTGCAAAAGGACTTTGATGAAGGGACACCTTCTGAAAAAGACATTGAAGTGGGGCGAAATAGCATGACAGTTACCGAAAATAAATCCCCAAGAAAAGAAAATAGTAACAACCCGGAATTGAACATCAAGACGATTGAACAAAACGCTAACATCATTGCAGGGACAAGCCTTTCTGATAAGAATAATGGGATTATACCCAAAAGTGAATATACAGCACAGGAGATCCGGACAGGGGGTAAACAAAACTCAATAGACCTCAGGAATGAAAAAAGTGAAAAGACATTGGCCTTAAGCCGGGAAGTGGATAGCGGGCAAACAGCGGAAACAGGAGATAAGGACAATCTGCTTGTTTTTGATAATAATGAGATTACAAGTGGAAGTAAAGAGCGTGCCAGGAACGGCAATAATGATGAAACGCAGAGAGGCAGGGAAACTGATCAGGAAAGCTATGCCATCGCCTTTGCGCCTCCTGATGAAATTGAGAATAATCGAGATATTAATACAGGGACTGTTTATGACGATATGAGCCAGCCGGTAAAGGAGACGGGAAAAGAAGATGTTTACTCCACCCTTTCGCCCGATAACCAAGGACTGCTCGGGAGCATAGAAAGTATGGGGCTGACTTTTCTTGACCTCACGCCCGTTAAAATGGAAAAAGTATACATCTTTTATCCCGATATGCGTGAAGTGGATGAAAAAAGGAATATTTGGGGAGGTATGACCCTGGCAGGAGGCAGTTTTGACCCATCGGGCAGTTCAGGTACACTCCAAACGGCTTCTTTGGCTGAAGCTGATGTTCAGGGTTTTAATACTTTTAATACACGGGATTCAGGAAGCAATACGTTTTATTCCGGTAATGATATCCCCGGGCGGATGATGAGTGTTGGATTAAGTGCGGGTACTGAACTTGGCAAAAGATGGGTGTTTTCCGGTGGATTGAATTTTATCAATGCAAATTCAGGTGCTTATTACGGAAGCCTTTCCTATGCTGATGCTAAAAGTGTTGAACGGGCCCTCTATCAAAATACTATTGCCGAAACATATAATATCCCCAGTACAATAGTGGAAAATATGTTCAATTATGTGAGCATACCTGTTCGATTGGGATTTAAAATCATGGACGAAAGAAAAGTAGATATACTGGTCTCCAGTGGTGTATCTTCCAGCTTTCTTGCCAATACCGTTAGCCAAACACATAACGCGGATGCTACAGCAACATACAGCGCACCAACAGCATTTGTAGCTGATGATAGTGGTAATGATTACCGGATTGTAAATCTTTGGGGAACATTATCCACCGAACTCAATTATTCCCTGGGCGATCATTATGTAATGTCCCTGGTGCCATCCTACAGACTGGGACTGAATGCCCTGCGCAAAAGCGATAAAAACCTGCCTTCTATGGCCGAAATTGGTTTTGGACTGCGCTATGTTTTTAATTAGTAAGTGGTCCCATTCCCCAGCCTCTCTACCTCTCTACCTCATTACCTCATTACCTCCTGCCTTCCCCCTTCCTGCTTCCCCCATCATACCAGCTCCTTCTTACACCCCCTGCCTCTTTTACCACTACTTCCAACCCTTTCATCCGGAAAAGTGTCTTTTAATCAGGACAAAAAAACCAAACAATATGAAACTTCTGAAAATGAGCCACCGTGTAGCAAATATCATTTTACCCCTGATATACATCACGCTCCTGCTGTTTGTTGCTGCCCTCATGGAGGGATG
>JAOUKJ010000231.1 GCA_029882675.1 Cyclobacteriaceae bacterium | reverse complement strand
AGCTGATTTTTTAAGGTTTTTAAACAGCCGTGAATTGAACCTGGGTGCCAAACTTGAAATCACGTTTGTAGAGACCTATGACAACAGCATGACCGTAAGCTACGAAAACCACCCCGCTGAAATACTATCCGGCATTGTTTGTGATTCATTGCTAGTAGAAAAGTAAGGAATTAAACACTCCTGGGCAGAATCCGGAGGGATCAGGAAGTTGATCATGATGGTTTTCACTTCCTTCGTCCACAATTGCTGCACGGTTAAACGATTCAATCACAAAATCCAAATTCATCAACTCACCCCAATACTATATAGGGCTCCACAAACAGCCCTTATCCCTCCCTTCTTCTACTCACTAACCAATAAACACAAGGCACCACCAGCAAATTGAGCACGGTGGCCGACAGGAGTCCGCCTAAAATCACCACCGCCATAGGCCCCTGGATCTCATTACCGGGTTGCCCGCCTTTTAGTGCCAGTGGGATGAGCGCCAATGCCGTGGTCAGGGCGGTCATCAAGATGGGATTGAGCCGGTCTAAGGAGCCCTCCAGTATCATGGACAAACCTTTTTTACCCTGTTCCTCCAGGGCACGGTAGCGCGAAATCAGCAATATCCCGTTGCGCGTGGCGATGCCAAACAAACTGATAAACCCGATAGTAGAAGCTATGGAAATAATGCCCGAAGTCACATCAACAATAAACACCCCACCAATCAGGGCCAAAGGCAGGTTGAGTAGTACGATGCCCGACAATGCAACATCCTGAAATTCATGATACAGCAGGGCAAAAATAAGTAATACCGCAATCACAGAAGCCCAAAGCAACAATGTGGAGGCCCGCTCCTCACTTTCAAACTGTCCGCCGTATTCTATGCGGTATCCTTCAGGCAAAGTGATATTGTCTCCCACCACCTGCTGTATTTCATGCACCACGCTGTGCAGGTCGCGGTCGCTCACGTTGGCAGACACCACTACCTTGCGCTGCACGTTCTCCCGGTTGATGGTATGCGGACTACTCACAGACCGGATGTCGGCCACCTGCTCCAGGGGTATTTTGCCTCCATCGGGCAGGTCGATCAGGGCGCCCCGCATATTGTCCAGGCTGCCCCTGGAGGCCCCTTCATAACGCACGATCATATCGAAGCTGCGCAGCCCCTCATACACCTGGGAGACCTGTTCTCCGGCAAAGGCCACATCTATAAATTCGGCAAAATTTTCCGCCGTCAGGCCGTATCGTGCCAGCATCTCCCGCCGTGGCCTTATACTCACCTGCGGCACTTCAATCTGCTGCTCCACAGCTACATCTACCAGTCCGGGAACACCCGCTATATTTTGACTGATCTCATTCCCAATGCTGAACAGTTTACCCAGGTCATGACCAAACACCTTGATGGCGATGTTGGCCCGTGTACCTGAGAGCATGTGGTCTATTCGATGGGCAATGGGCTGACCGATGGTGATGTTTACACCAGGCACTATACTGAGTTTTTCCCTTACTTCAGCCAGAAAATCCTCCTTTGTGCGATCCTTTAATTTAAATGGCGCATCTATTTCAGCGGCATTGACCCCCATGGTGTGCTCATCCAGTTCCGCGCGGCCAGTACGCCTAGTTACCACGGGGATTTCATCGAAAGAGAGCAAAATTTCTTCAATGAGCCTGCCCATCTTTTTGTTTTCTTCCAACGACATGGACGGTGGCCCCACCTCACTGATCACCAGGGAGCCTTCGTTAAACTCCGGCAGGAAGCTCCTGCCCATATTTACAAACAACACCATACTGATTATAAAAGCTAATAAAGAAATGCCCAGGATCATGCGTGGAAAGTGAAGCACCCTGGTCAAAATACTGCGATACATCTTACTCATCCCCCTTTCCATGAGGGTGCCATTCGACTGTTTAAGTAATTGCTTTTCTTTGATCAATAAAAAACTACACAATACCGGGGTTACGGTAACAGCCACAAACAAAGAGGTAAGTACAGCGGTGATAAAAGCCACACCCAGGGGCTGCAACAAGCGTCCTTCCATACCTCCTAACAGAAAAAGAGGTATAAAGGCCACAATAACAATTAAGGTGGCAATAACGATAGAGCCACGCACTTCCTTTGAGGCTTCAAACACGACTTTCAGGGTCTTTTCACGTGCATTTTTTTCCAAAAGTGCGTTCTGCCTCAACCGTTTAAATACATTTTCCACGTCAATAATAGCATCGTCAACAAGCACACCAATGGCGATGGCCATACCCCCCAATACCATGGTGTTGATGGTATAACCCAGAAGTTTTAATGCGATAAAGGACACCAATAGAGACAGCGGTATGGTGACCAGTGAAATCACCGTAGTACGCCAGTTCATGAGAAATACAAAGAGCACCACAATCACAAAAAATGTTCCTTCCAAAAGGGTTTGTTGCAGGTTATCTATGGATGTACGAATAAAATCGGCCTGCCTGAATACGTCATTATTCACTTCAATACCGACTGGAAAACTCGCCTTGAGGTCTTTGATGGCTGCATCAATTTTCTCCGTGAGTTCAAGTGTATTGGTGGACGGCTGTTTGGTCAGTGTCATGATTACGGCCGGATGGGCGTTCATTGATCCGTCACCAATTTTATCAGCCGCCCCGATGCGTACTTCGGCCACCTCACCAATGGTGACTGGCTTTCCGCCCACCATTTTCACCAGCGACCCCGCCACTTCGTCCGGGTCATGAACACGCCCTGTGCCCTTGATTACATACTGGTTGCCATGCTGATTGTAAAAGCCACCTGTAGCATTTTTGTTTGAGGCCCCCGCAGCATGCAGCAGTTCTTCCAGACTCACACCATAATACTTCATTTTGAGCGGAGAGGCCAGTATTTGATATTGTTTAAATTCGCCACCAATGACCATGACATTGGCAATTCCCTGAATAGCCTTCATCCGGGGAAGCAGCTCCCAATCGGCAATGGTGCGCAGATCCATAGGGCTGAGACTATCGGAGGTAACACCCAGCAGCATCACTTCGCCCATAATGGATGAAATGGGGGCCAGTGTGGGATCACCGACTCCCTCGGGTAGCTTTTCCTGGATGGCCGGTAGTTTTTCGCTCACGATCTGCCGGGCTTTGAATATCTCCGTACCCCATTGAAACTCCACCCACACCACCGAGACACCCGCCGCCGATGAGGAGCGTATCCGTCTGACATTGGGCGACCCATTCAACCCTGTTTCGATATGGAAGGTCACCATACGTTCCACTTCTTCTGCTTCCATGCCGTGAGCCTCAGTAAGGACGGTAACTGTGGGGGCCGTCAGGTCGGGAAACACATCCACGTCCATGGAGTTGACCACAACCAGCCCGGCCATCATCAGACCTGTGGCCACCAGCAATACGAGCAACCTGTTTTTAAGCGATATTTTTATTATCCAGTTGAGCATTTTTTTTCATTTGTGGGCTAAAGCCACCCCGGGGCTGAAGCCCCTGAGCCATTGATACTTCTACTTCGCCTCCTCCCGTCTAATTACTAAAATCTAACATCTCCCTAATGGGCATGTCCATGGGCTGGTACAGAAGACGACATACTCGCCATTTTCACCTGATAAGCCCCTTTGGTTACTACCATTTCCCCTTCCTCCAACCCGGACAACACCTCCACTTTTTGTCCGTCATGGGCACCAGTAGTTATCTCCCGCTTCATAAAGCTTTCCCCTTCGGTTTGCACGAATACCGTATAATTGCCATAATCCTCCATCAATGCCCCTACAGGCACTACTAGGGCCGTGCCACGAGGTCGTGTTTTCACAAACAGCTCCACGTAGGAACCCGGGAGTATATCGGCCATATTGTCTATTTCAAACTGCACCGGCACAAACGGTTGATCCCTGCTCACACTCTTTCCATAGGAGAGTAGCCTGCCATTAAAATCTTCGATGGCATGTGTTTTGGCAGAATGGGGCATCCTGAAATTGGCCGTATAGATATATCTCATCTTACCAAATTGTCCCTGGGGTACATCGGCCTGGAGAGTTAGTTTCCGGTTTTGGGCGATCACGGCAAGTGGTTCGCCTACCTGTACATACTGTCCTTCGGACACCAGTATATTTTTCACAAAGCCTTTACTACCGGCCTTGACCTGTTTTCCTCCACTACTATAACTGCCGGACAGATTCTGGTATGTGTTTTTTGCCAGTTCCAGGGCCAGGGATGCCTCTTCATAATTGGCCTTTGATATGGCCTGTTCTCGATAGAGACCTTCTTTTCTTTCAAATTCGCTTTGGGCTTTTTCATAGCTGGCACGGGCCTGGCGGTAGGCCGTCTCCATATTATTACCCACTACCCCCCCACTGCGAAGTGTAAACAGCAAAGTGCCGCTGTTTACAGGGCTACCTAATCCGGTACCGGCCGCATTAAACACTACCATACCATTGGCTGTGGCCGACACCACTCTTTCATCTCCAGGTGAAGGCAACACCTCCCCGCCTGCCCTGATGATCTCAAATACCGAATCACGCCGCACCGGGGCAATGGCCCAATCAATCTTCCAGGCCTGTTCTTTCAGAAAACTGATGGCATTACCATCCTCTGGGGCGTGGGGGTTGGCCGCTATGGCCGACTGCTCATCAGCATATACTTCAATATTTCTGATGATCACTTTATCTGTATAGTTCCCTGTTTCCACTTCAAACCACAACATATACATTCCTGCTTTTTCAGGGCGGATGGTCGGACGGAAGATGCCGGGTTGTGAAGGGCCTTCCACCATATTGCGTACACCCTGTCCTCCGCTCACCAAACTAACCGTGAGCTTACCATCGGTGAGTGGTTTGAAGGTGGTCATATCGGAGAAGTGGGCAGCAAAGGAGGTCAGCTTACCAACCACCAGGGGCCTGAACTCTACAAACAGTTCAGTCTTGTCTGTCCATATCGTATGGCTAAGGGCCACTTCTTCTTCATGGGCGTGGCCCTCCTGTTCTTTTGAACATGCTGCCACAAAGACGGAAACAACAATCAGGTATAAACGTATGTTTTTCATATTGCAGGTGATTTTAAGATATTAGATATGAGACATGAGATGGCAGATAACCATTGCTCAACTCCCGTAGTCTCGGGACGCTTTGGGTCAAATACTATCCGGAAAAGTACATTTCAGCTTGTCCCGACACCACGAGGTTAAGCACGATGCTTATCACACCCATCCCGTCTCAAATCTCAAATCTAATCACTAATATCTCAGTGTGAATGTTCCGTACCGTCTTCATGCTGATGTTCCTCTTCACCGGCCGTGCTGTCTTCCTCTACGACAAACTCTTCCTGCTGGTGGTCTTCCACTGCCTGTTCTTCTTCATGCTGATGTTCGGTACCGTCTTCATGGCTATGGGCATCTTCCCCATGTGCATGACTACCACTGTTACTGTTGCAAGCCACCAGATACATGGCGCTTACAAATAATGCGATCATTAACTTTTTCATTGTTTTTTGTTTAAAGGTTTAAAAAATTTAGTAATTAGCCCTACTTTGTCATGTTAAAATTTACCATTATAAATGGGGTTCTATTTCCTCAGGCTTTAGCCTGTGGAAAATCTTTGACATACATTAAACCGGCTTTAGCCAAAAGTGAAATGCCCTTTTATTGGGCTAAAGCCCATTATTTTTGTGCCAACTGTTTCCACAGTCTAAAGCCTGTGGAAACTTAATGCCACTTTTTTAATGTAGTGACATAACTTGACAAAGTAGGGTTAGTAATAAGTAGCAAGTAACAAGCCCCTTGCGGTTAACTTCATTTGGAACTCTTCCCCCTTCCCCCTTCCCCACCCTGTCTTACTACTTATTACTTACTACTTATCCTACAATTCATGCTTCATCATCCTGGCCAACGTAATATAAAGCTCCCGTTCCAGTTCCAGATACCGTTCCCAGGCTTTAAAATAATAATCCATATCAAGGGCATATTCTATAAATGAGATTTCCCCCTGTTCTAGTAATTTTTCCAGCAGGGCCTCATTATTTAGTCCCTCCAGGGCATCTTGATACGCTGTCAGATTTTTCCTCAGCGCCTCGTATTTTTCATATTGTTCCCTGATAAAGTGTTCCTGCGTTGTCTGGTGCTGCTCCTGCTCCATTTGAGTGTATTGGATATTGGCCTGTGCCACTTTTACCGTATTTCTGCTTTCCCACAGGGGGAGGCTTATCCCCATATGAATCCCGTTGAACTTTTGCCCCAAAATGGCCTGATAGCGATAACCCGCCTCAAAACGCGGTAGTGCCATGGCCCGGGCAAGCCCGACTTGCATTTCACTTACCGATCTTTGTTTTTCATACTTCCTTAACTTAAGGTCTTGTTCTTCTACAGCCTGTATCAGTGTTGCAACCTCCGGCACCTCCACCATAAAGGGGTACTCCATATCCTGAAAACTGATCGGTTCACCCCCGTTAAGTCCCTGAAGTCTGGCATGCCACTGCTCCCTTTCACTTTGCAGTAACTGCGATTTGGTGGTATAATTCAGCAACGCGACACGGGCCTTATTGGCTTCTATGGTGGTAATCTCTTCATGCTGTAATCGCACTTCCATTACCTCCTTCACCCGCCGGGCGCTGGCCA
>JAOUKJ010000230.1 GCA_029882675.1 Cyclobacteriaceae bacterium | reverse complement strand
TATCCTTTATGACCGTGTGATAGTCTTCTCCATAAGCGTACTTCGAGATTTTATAGCCATCATCCGTTGGCAATATATTTTGCGGAAAATAATTATACAATAATACAATTACACTTTTGGCCCCGGGAACAAGCTTGGTAGGATCAAGCCTTTTATCGAAATGATTTTCCATGTACTTCATTTTTCCATGAAAGCCTTTCATTAACCATTCTTCCAGCTTCGGAGCCTCCTCTTCAAGATAACCGGCACGTGCAATACCACAAGCGGCAAATCCCAAAGACAAAGCTGTGGCTTTAACAAATTCTGCATTTCGCTGTTGTCTTAACGGACTCACGTCAATCGAATAAACCGGGCTGTGATGCGGGGGGTATTACCTTTAAGTGCTTATATGCCATCTCAGTGGCCTGTCTTCCACGAGAGGTGCGCTTAATATAACCCTCTTGTATCAGGTAAGGCTCATATACCTCTTCGATTGTTTCCGCTTCCTCGCCACAAGCCGTAGCAATGGTAGAAAGCCCCACCGGCCCACCTTTGAATTTCTCGACAATAGTGCTCAGAATCCGGTTATCCATTTCATCCAATCCATTATTATCTACATTCAAAGCAACCAAAGCAATGTTAGCAATCTGATAGTCAATGGTGCCATTCCCTTTGATCTGAGCAAAGTCTCTTGTCCTGCGCAATAAGTTATTTGCAATACGGGGAGTTCCCCTGCTTCGTCTGGCCAATTCATGTGCGGCTTTCTGCTCAATCGGTGTTTCAAGAATAGAAGAAGAGCGCACTACGATTTTGGTCAGGTGATCAGTGGGGTAATAGGATAAACGGGCATTGATGCCGAAACGTGCCCGCAATGGTGCCGTCAGTAACCCTGATCTGGTGGTTGCGCCCACCAATGTAAATGGAGATAATGTAATTTGCACGGTTCGGGCATTTGGCCCGGAATCCAACATAATGTCAATTTTGTAATCCTCCATTGCAGCATACAGGTATTCCTCAACCACGGGATTGAGGCGATGTATCTCGTCTATGAACAGGACATCTCCCTCTTCCAGGTTGGTCAGTAAGCCGGCCAGATCACCGGGTTTGTCGAGGACAGGCCCGGATGTGACCTTAATACTTGAACCCAACTCATTGGCTATGATGTTGGCCAACGTAGTTTTTCCCAATCCCGGGGGGCCGTGAAGCAACACGTGATCCAGGGATTCCCCGCGCATTTTTGCGGCCTCCACAAATATTTTCAGATTATCCAATACTTTCTCCTGGCCTGTAAAATCATCAAAACTCAAAGGGCGTAATGCCTTTTCTATTTCCTGATCCTCAGAACTCAGGTATTCATCATCTGCCCGCAAATAATCGTCTCTCATCTATACTAATTTCACACGAAAATACGCAATCCTTATCAATTTCATTAAATTGCACCAAAAATAAGGCAAAGTGAATAACAGAGCAAAAAACACCCTATACTCTCTCCTTCTCCTTTCTTCAGTCTTTATTGTCTGGAATTACAGACAAGGCAAACACAAAGAAGAGAATTTATTACCGCAAAACGAAAAGCGATATGCCAAAATTTCCGGAGAAACTATGGGTACCACTTACAGTATCATCTGTTTTGATGCTGAAACCAATGCATTGAAAAGTAGCATCGATTCCCTGCTCAAAACCTTTAATACTTCGCTCAATACCTGGGATGAAAAATCAGAAATCAGCAGATTTAATACGGATTCCTCCTTTATGTTCTCATCTCCCTTTTTCTTACCTGTACTAGCAAAAAGCAAAGAGGTATATAATGCCACCCATGGCGCTTTTGATCCTACAGTCATGCCTCTTGTAAATCATTGGGGGTTTGGCCCCGGAAAAGACCAGGCTGCCGATAGCACAGCCATTGATTCCCTGCTGAATTTTGTAGGCTTTACAAACATTGGCTTTGATCAGGATAAAGTGTGGAAAAAAAACCGACTGACACAACTCGATTTTAGCGCCATTGCCAAAGGCTATGGGGTAGATGTCGTTTCAGAATACCTTTTGAGCCTCGGACATGAAAACCATTTTGTGGAAATAGGTGGGGAAGTGAGGTGCATGGGACTAAACGTCATTAAAGGCGCCCCATGGAATGTGGGCATTACTGATCCAAAGTCTCAATTATTTGAGCAGGCCCTGATGGCTACAATTCGACTGACTGACAAATCGATGGCTACTTCCGGTAATTATTATAATTATAAAATAAAAAACGGAGTCCGGTATTCTCACACCATAAACCCGGTGACCGGATACCCCATCGAACACCCAATATTAAGCGCTACTGTGGTGGCTGACGACTGCATGACAGCAGATGCGTACGCAACCGCATTTATGGTATTAGGTCATGAAAAGGCCATTGAGCTACTTGAAAAAACTGACCAAATAGAAGGCTTTTTGATATACAGCGGCCCGGATGGTTCAATAAATACCTATGCAACTGAAAAAATAAAGGATAAAATCAAAGGAATTGAAAGTGAACAATAAGGACAACTGGTATAATGATTGGTTTAATTCCCCTTATTATCATGTGCTATACAGGAACCGGGATAATCGTGAGGCCGCCGAATTTCTCGAAAAACTCATCGGTGCCTTGCATATCACTCCCGATAAAAAAATAATAGATATTGCCTGCGGAAAAGGACGTCACGCCATATACCTTAACAAACGGGGCATGGACGTCACAGGGGTAGACCTTTCCCCAAAAAATATTGATCACGCCAGAGAATACGAAAACGAACGATTACATTTTCATGTTCATGATATGCGGAAAGTGTTTAAAAAAGAAGCTTTCGATATTGCACTGAATATGTTTACCAGTTTTGGATATTTTTCTAGTGAAGCTGAAAATAAACGTGTAATACAGGCCGCCAATGACAATCTAAGCAAAGAAGGACAATTTGTACTTGATTTTCTGAATCCCTTTCGGGTGATCAACAATTTGGTTCCCACCGAACAAATAGACATCGGGAATATACGTTTTACGATAACCCGGAAAGTAGTAGATGACTTAATCGTAAAAGAAATAGAAATTGATGATCAGGGGAAAAAAATGCAATTTTACGAACGCGTTAAAGCTATAAGGCGTGTTACTTTTGAAACTTTTTTCTCAGAAACTGGCTTTAAATTGGAAAATGTTTTTGGTGATTACAGATTGGGTGAATATATAAACACCTCTTCTGAACGCATGATTTTTCATTTAATTAAAACAACTAAACGCTAATCCTTATATGTTGTTAAATGGTTTAATCCTTCTGCTCGTTACTTTTATTGCCGGATTCATTTCCTACAGAATCAACCTGGTTCGTCAACGGGACATCAAACATTTCCTGGTTTTTGCAGGTGGTTTTCTGTTTTCGATAACCGTTGTGCACATTTTGCCTGAATTATACCTGGAAAATGGTGGAGGATTGGATATTGGCATATTTGTCCTTGCGGGATTTTTCCTGCAACAAGTGCTTGAATTCTCATCACATGGTGTTGAACATGGGCATTTTCACCACATCAGTGAGTCGCACAGGCACCGTATTTCTTCAGGGCTTATGGTTGTGGTTTCATTGAGCTTCCACGCATTTTTCGAAGGTAGTATTCTCGTTCACGACCAACTCGGAAACAATACTATTCTTATCGGCATATTGTTGCATAAGGTGCCTGCTACCTTTGCCCTTGTCTCCATGCTTACCTGTTGTTTTACAAACAGAAGTATCATCCTTGGACTCCTGTTTTTATTTTCCATGGCCTCGCCATTGGGGATTTTAGCCGGAAACATGGTCGATCAGGAATTTTATAAATATATCTTCGCCATTGTAAGTGGTAGCTTTTTACATATTTCTACTACAATTGTATTTGAAAGCTCTACAGAACACAAATTTAGTCTGCGTAAAATGTTATGGGCTTTGACTGGAGCGACAATGGCCATCATAGCCGATATGTTCGTTTTATAAATTATTACCACATTACAGGTTTATTGTTCAAATAAAATTTATTACTTTTGTTTCAAAGTGCCACACAAACCAGCATGCCAGATAAACCAGAAAATCTAAGTTGTGCTTTTTGCAAGACCCGTGTCAACTCCCTTTTTGGTTCACTTGACGAGGAAGGTTTACACGACTTAAGCGCAAATAAAACTTGTATTAAATACAAAAAAGGACAGACGCTTTTTTACGAAGGAACTCGTCCGATGGGGATTTATTGCATCAATTCAGGAAAGGCCAAGGTGTATAAATTAAGCTCACAGGGAAAAGAACAGATCATAAATATTTGTAATCCCGGGGATTTGTTAGGTTATAGGGCCATCCTGAGTGAAGAATATTATTCAGCTTCGGCAACAGTCATCGAAGAAGCATCCATCTGTTTTATCCCCAAAGAAGATTTCATGGGCCTGCTTAATAAAAATCCGATGTTTTTCCAGAAGATCATTAAAAGCATTTGTCATGAATTGGGCGTGATGCGGGAAAAAATAGCTGATCTGGCTCAAAAATCAGTGAGAGAGCGACTGGCTGGCAGCTTGCTCATGCTCAAAGAAACGTACGGCGTTGATGGCAGTGAAAGCACCCTCATTGATATTTCCCTTTCACGAGAGGATCTGGCAAATATTGTCGGCACAGCTACTGAGACCGTCATCAGGATACTCTCTGAGTTTAAAAGGGATGGGCTGATCTCCCTTGAAGGGAAAAAAATAAAAGTGTTGAAACCACGCGAATTAGCAAAAGAAGCTGATTTTTACGGATAAATTCGCTATACCTCTTCCCGAACTAATTAAACCATCATCCCTCCGGTTACCTTTTACCGGATTTCTACATATACTTATTGTATAAGGAGTAAAGTGTTGAAACATATATATGATGAGCAATTTTGGGTTGCAGTGTCTTAAAAAACTTGGAATCCTCTTAATTGTCATCGTTGGTATAGTCATTCCAAAACAAGTATTGTTGGCACAATCGTGTAATGGTGCCGATGGGTTATTTCCCCCTTTATCGGGAAATACCGTTATTGCAAACGGCGACATCTGCGCCAACAGTGCCATAACACCCTACCGCTGGGAAGTAACATATACCAACGTTGAAGATGGGGGGAATCCGGGTAATGTTGAATTTTTCATCGATTGGAATGACGGCTTCACGCAAACAATAAACTTGGGCGTTGGAGATGATTTTGTGCAAAACACGGGCCCTAATGCTTACCGGGCCATCATTACACACTTTTTTCCCATCACCGGTGCTGATGTGATGTGTGAATACATACCTACTGTTTCGTTGCAGGTTAATGGCATCCCCTGTGCGAGCACGATACAAAATCCCGCACCGGTGGTACGCTGGAATACTGATAATGAGAACACAGGTACCCTGCAACTCTCTGAACAGAACACCTCACAGGTTATTTATGAGATTTGTGCAGGAAACACCGAAACGATCCGCTTCTACGACAGGAGTGAGTTCAATTGTGTGCCTCCCAATTTCCCGGGCTTCCCCCCAAATGCGCGTACACGTTGGTTCCAGTTTATCTATGGAGGCGATCCCGTTCAAAATACGATGACCAGCGCTACCGGCATTACCATCAACAGTAATACCGGCTCCAATCCTGAATCCGCTGGAAATATTACCCTTACAACAAATGCTACTTTTTCCAGTGCAGTTGTCATGCGCCCTCAGCCCATTGATGCACCCACAGAATATACTTTTGATATTACCGTTCCTGCAGACGCACAGGCCGGCCAGGAGTTTGCCATTACCCTAAACAACTGGAACAACTGCAATCCCTACGAATCAGGTGGCTTTCCCACAGGCAACCTCCCCGTACAAACCAATGCGATCATACGGATTATTGATTCACCTCCTGCCCCGGCATATACTCCTTTGTCTTTTTGCGTTAATCAACCGATAAACATCAATGTAACACCCTTCAGTGGAGGCCTTCTGAACTGGTATGCTGAAGCAACACTGATTAATAATGTTTTTAGCGGCAATAATTTTGATCCGGTAAATAACCCGCCCGTAGCATTTCGGGTAAATAACGCTACACCTGGTATTTATACCTACTATGTGACTGAAACGTTGGGAAACAATTGCGAAGGTCCTGCGGCAGAAGTCAGCTTTGAAATATTCGCAGATGTAACTGCGGCTACTGCCGGTCCAAATCAGGTCATATGTACGGCTACTTCTGTGCTTAGCGGCAATGAACCTATCGTTGGCACAGGCCTTTGGTCAGTTGTCTCCGGGCCGGGCACACTGAACAACGCCTCAATATTCAATTCTACTGTAAGTAACCTGAACACAACCACACCTACTGTTTTTAGATGGACCATTACTAATGGATCTTGTGTCAGTTTTGATGAAATAACCATTTCGCGCGACAAAGTGCCCGATCCGGCTGATGCCGGTATCGACCAGTTTGAGTGTAACATTGCCGGAGCCACCCTTTCTGCCAACGACCCAATAAATGGCACAGGCTGGTGGACACAGACTGGTGGTCCTGCCGGAGCCACAATAACCAGTCCATCGGCTTTCAACAGCCAGGTAACCGGACTGGTTGGCGGAAATACTTATACTTTTCGCTGGACAAT
>JAOUKJ010000229.1 GCA_029882675.1 Cyclobacteriaceae bacterium | reverse complement strand
TTTACCCGCACAGCCATGGCCGAACAGTTTATTGATGCGTATGGAGAAGACTATGCAAAAAATGACATTGCGCTAAATGATCTTACACAACCCGCGGATATTGCCCCAATAATCGTATTTTTGGCCAGTGGAATGGCGGCTCATGCTACAGGAGCTACCATCGATGTGAATGCCGGAAGTTATGTACACTGATTTTTATATGATAAAATACCAACGGGCTGTAAAGGTTTTTTTGCTCCTCTGTATGATGACATCACCCGTGATGCTCCGGGCAGGTGAGGATGACTACCGCCTGTTTAATGAAAACGGAAAACAGGGTATACAGCTTCATACCGGCGAAATCATCGTGCCGGCAAAATATGATGAGTTAGGCTGGAGCGATGCGCCTTTTTCTACGCTTCAGGGGGTGGTGGGCTATCGGATCGAAAATACATGGGGCCTGCTCACAATTAAAAACAACCAACTTACAGCGCCAGTATATTCCCACCTGAATAAAATGGATGCAGGCAGTTATATTATTGCAGCCAAACGTGATAATATCACCCAGCGAATTTTTTGGAGTGTAATAGATCAAAATGGAAGGGAATTTGTCCCGTTTAAATATTCGAAAATTAAAATTGTAAATGATCGGGTCATTGCCTGGTTTCCTTCCGGAAATAACGTCAATAAGGTAGGTATGCTTGACCTGCATGGCGATGAAATCATTCCCTTTACTCATCTATCATTAAAACCATTGGGCGACCTCCGCTATCTTGCAGAAACAGCTGATGGTAAATTGAGAATATACTCGGATGCAGGAGAGCATATCCGTGACCTTGAATTCGATAGTCTTTCCGTTTTTAATAATGGATTGGCCAGGGTGTATAGCAATCACAAAGTAGGCCTCCTCAATCGGGAAGGTGAAATTGTAGTAGAGCCACAATATGGAGACATACGTATAGGTGATGAAATTATGGCTCGGAATTATCCCGAATGGCAACGCCTGGAAATAAATAATCGTACATCAGGCAACTACCGGTACGATGTAATGCAACCGGTGACCCCGCAAATATTCAAAGTGACCGCCAATGGCAGCCAGTGGCTGATAGATATCACCCGGGACAGTATGGTGACCACCACCGTTTTTAATGAAATCGGGGCTTTTGAGAATGGGTATGCGATTGTCCGGAAAGAAAAAAAATATGGTGTAATCAGACAGGACGGCAAATGGCTATTGCCATTGAGGTACAACGAGATTATAAGAAACGATGTTTTTTTATATGTACTGGAGAATAATGGCCTTTGGAATATCTACGACTATTACGGGGTGAAAAAAAACAGGGTGCCTTATGAGGCCATCGGCTCCTATAAAGGATTGCTTTTTTCGGTGAAACAAAGAGGGTATTGGGGTTTTATCAATCGGGAAGGACGGGAGGTGATCAATTGCGTGTTCGATTCGGTAGGAGCAGTAGTTAGCCGGCATATAGCAGTTCAGTTTAAAGGACTGTACGGAGCGATCGATATTGATAATAACTGGGTGGTTGTACCAGCACAGGGTCATGTGACTATTGTGAATAACGAACTCTACCTTCGAAAAGTGGGCAGGCAGACGCTTGTCATGAATTATAACGATGAAATTGTCTATTTCACGGATAATGAACTTGAAATTGAATCGGGATATTTTCTGGAGCACCTTTCTGATAATAATGTCTGGAAAATTGATTTTTCAGGGGTAATACGCCTTGAGAAAGTGTCAAACATTCTTGATGTAAATAAAGACAATTATAGCCCTTTTGAAGAGATCAGGCCTCCCAGCGAGGGGTTTATTGGCATTAAAAAGGACGGGCGCTATGGTTTTATCGATGAGCAAAACAGGCTGCGCATAGCGAATCGTTATGAAGACATCGGACGCTTTAAGGAGGGATTTGCCGCTATTAAAATACTGGATCGGTGGGGTTTTGTTGATGTGCATGAAAACCTGGTCATCCAACCCGTGTTCGATGAAGTGGAGGAGTTTAATCAGGGGATTTGCGTAGTACGCCAAAATGGAAAATACTTATTGATCAATAAAGCGGGAAAAGCGCTGTTTCAAAAAGGCTTTGATACACTAACTCCGGGGCCGGAGGGGAGGTATCTGGTAACACAAGGAGAGCGATATGGACTGATAGACCATATGGGCAATGCCTTGGTTAGTGTTCATTATGATTTTGTTGAAGACCTTGATAATGGATATGTTATCATCTCTAAACTTGGCAAATATGGCGTGGTAGACCTCCAGGGAGTTAATATTGTCCCGCGGAAATACAACGCCATCATCTATTACCCCGATGAGAATGTTTTTTATGTCCGAATCGATTCCGACTGGAAACCGATAGATTTGTAGGGTATTTCCCCCTATTCTGGTGAAGAAGATATCACATTTTTTTTGAATGCAGAATATTGCAGGTTGTTTGGCACCCATAGCTTACTTCCCGGGTTTGTAAATAATTTTTAAATAATTTGATCTGATTTCTTCCAATCTTCGTAGTTTTGGTTGAATATGATTGAATGGATAACTGTAATATCGCTTATTGTACTGGGCATAGGCTTGGTCGTCGTTGAAATTATCTTTGTGCCAGGCACTACAATAGTAGGTGTAATGGGTTTTGCGGTACTGTCTGGGGGTATTTATCTGGGGTTTGACTATTTCGGGAATACCACTGGTTGGGGAGTATTGGTGGGCGCATTAATATTGGCGCTAATCGTAATAATAGGAGCGTTTCGATCCAGGGCCTGGGAACGGTTTTCATTAAAGACGTCAATAAAGGGTAAAGTGAACGAAGGCTATAGTCATTCCTTAAAAGAAGGGCAGGAGGGAGTGGCTACTTCGATGCTTCGGCCCATTGGAAAGGCAGAATTTAATGATGAGGAATATGAAGTAAGTACCATTGGCAATTATGTCAATGTGGGAAATAAAATAAAAATTGTTAAAATTGAAGGAACAAAGATCATTGTCGAACCTATTTAAACTAAATTAATATGCAAGGACTACCGTTAATACTAATGATATTCGGAGGGATAATTTTATTTTTCGTGTTCCTCTATTTTGTACCAGTCAACCTCTGGATCACGGCCATCTTTTCCGGTGTACGAGTAGGGTTGCTAGAGCTCGTATTTATGCGCATCAGGAAGGTGCCCCCGAGCATCGTGGTTAATTCGCTCATCACGGCCAGCAAGGCCGGATTGATGGATGTGACCAGTACCAACCTGGAGACTCACTTTCTGGCCGGGGGAAATGTGCCCAATGTGATCAGGGCATTGATATCAGCCGACAAGGCCAATATTGAATTGCCTTTTAAGCAGGCCACAGCTATAGACCTGGCCGGACGCGATGTGTTTGAGGCTGTTCAGATTTCTGTTAATCCAAAAGTGATCACCACCCCAAAAGTAGCTGCCGTTGCCGCCGATGGAATACAATTGATTGCTATTGCACGCGTTACTGTCCGTGCCAGCATTAAGCAACTTGTGGGTGGCGCAGGGGAAGATACCATCCTGGCCCGTGTAGGGGAAGGGATAGTAACCTCTATTGGTTCAGCCAACACACATAAGGAGGTCTTGGCCAATCCGGATAAAATTTCCAAACTGGTACTTCAGCGGGGCCTGGATGCCGGTACGGCCTTTGAAATACTCTCCATTGATATTGCCGATGTGGATGTCGGAACCAACATTGGCGCGAAGCTGCAGACAGACCAGGCCTCTGCCGACCTGAAAGTAGCTGAAGCCAAGGCTGAGGAGCGTCGTGCTATGGCCGTGGCTCTCGAGCAAGAAATGAAGGCAAAGGCACAGGAAGCCCGGGCAAAGGTAATCGAAGCGGAAGCCGAAGTGCCCAAGGCCATGGCCGAAGCATTCCGAAGCGGTAATATGGGTATTATGGATTATTACCGGATGCAAAATATAAAAGCAGATACGGGCATGCGGGATTCCATCTCGGGTAATAAGCCTACTTCTTCTAAATAATAATGAAATAAGTAATTTACACCGCTTGCGTCTGTTGACGTAAGCGGTGTAAAATTTATATTCATCTTCGTTCCATGGTCAGACGAAGTGAAATATACGCTAAAAGATGATCACCTCACTTTTTACTCATCCCCATATCTATTTAATAAAGTGAATAAATTTAACACCGATAGTCTGAAAAAGGCTGTTTTATTTGAAGATGATAATTTTATGGTCATCAACAAGCCTCCGGGTATTTCCACCCTGGATGACCGCACCAAAGACATCAACATGCTCAGCCTTGCCAGGCAGCTATACCCTGATATTCAGGTCTGCCATCGCCTGGATAAAGAGACCAGTGGTGCTTTGGCTTTTGCGAAAAATAAGGATGCCTATGGTTTTTTGGCTATGCAGTTTGAATCGAGAAAGGTAGAAAAAGTATACCATGCATTGGTCTGGGGGAGCGCATCTTTTGAGGGCGAGGCTATCGATAAAGCGATACACGTCAAGGGCAATTCGGTGCGTATTGCGGCTGAAGGCAAGCCGTCACGTACTTTTGTGAAAACACTTGAAGTATTTAAATACCAGTCGCTTGTGGAGTGCAGGCCGGTGACTGGCCGCACACACCAGGTCCGGATTCATTTGGCAGACAGTGGTTACCCTATTGTCGCAGACGAAACCTATGGAGGGCGTATTTTATTTTTATCGGAAGTAAAGGCCCGTTATAATTTGAAAAAATGGGAAGAAGAGAAGCCATTAATGTCTCGTGTAGCCCTGCATGCCCTGTCGCTTTGTTTTTCCCCCGTAGAAGGTGGGCAAACCATCACCGTGACAGCACCGCTACCAAAGGACTTTAGGGCTGTTTTAAACCAACTGCGAAAGAGTTAGGGATATTTTAAGAAAAAAGATTTTTTCAGCGGTTGCTTTTAAAATTATATACTTCTATCTTTGTGACCCTTTTTGAGATGCCATAAGGTATTTAAACAAAAATATAGTTATAAAAGTGGAGATATCAAGCTATAAGACAGTTTTCGCCAACGACAATACCGTAACCAAAGATTGGTTGGTTGTTGATGCGGAAAACAAAGTACTCGGAAGACTAGCCAGTGAAGTGGCTAAAATTATCCGGGGAAAAAACAAACCTAATTTCACCCCGCATGTAGATTGCGGTGACAATGTCATTGTGATCAATGCCGAAAAAGTGAAGTTAACCGGAAAAAAATGGACTGATAAAGTGTATGTTCGTCATACAGGTTACCCTGGCGGGCAGCGTTTCAGAACCCCTCTTCAGGTAAAACAAAAGAATCCGCGGGGCCTTGTGGAAATGGCCGTGAAAGGGATGTTACCGAAGAACAGACTGGGAAGTGCTTTGTTTAGAAACTTATATGTATATGCCGGGCCCGAGCACCCACATCAAGCCCAGCAACCTAAAGAAATAAACCTGTAATTGCATGGAAGTATTAAACACAACTGGAAGAAGAAAATCATCGATTGCCCGGGTTTATGTGAAGCCCGGAAATGGTATAATTAAGGTGAACCGCAGGGAGTTGGAAGACTATTTCCCTACAGGTGTCCTGCAAACGATTGTCAAGCAACCTTTGGTCGCTGTAGATTCTGATGGCAATTTTGACATTCAGGTGAATGTTAAAGGCGGTGGATTTAAAGGACAGGCAGAAGCTGTAAGATTGGGCATTGCCCGGGCTCTTGTCGAGTTTAATGATGAAAACAGGCCTCCTTTGAAAAAAGAAGGATTCCTTACTCGTGATCCCCGGATGGTGGAAAGAAAGAAATATGGACGTCGGAAAGCAAGAAGAAAGTTCCAGTTCAGTAAACGTTAATAATAATTAATTAATCCAAAAGATAAGTTTTATAATATGAGTAATAAGCTCGAATACAAAGACCTATTGGATGCCGGGGTTCACTTTGGCCACCTTACCAGGAAGTGGAACCCTAAGATGGCCCCTTATATTTTTATGGAAAAAAACGGCATCCATATTATTGACCTGAATAAAACACTGGATTGCCTCGAGCAGGCAGCCTTTGCACTTAAAAATATAGTGCGTTCAGGCAGGAAGGTATTGTTCGTGGCCACGAAAAAGCAGGCGAAAGACCTTATGGCTGAAGAAGCTGCAAAGTTGAGAATGCCTTTTGTCACTGAAAGGTGGCTCGGTGGTATGCTGACAAACTTTGCTACCATTAGAAAATCGCTCAAGAAAATGTCCTCAATGGATAAGATGATCAAAGGAGAGTCTTATTCTAACCTGGCCAAAAGAGAGCGCCTGATGGTGAGCCGTGAGAAAGCCAAGTTGGAAAAAGTACTCGGTGGTATTGCGGATCTGAACAGATTGCCCGCGGCATTGTTTGTTGTCGATGTGAAAAGAGAACATATCGCAGTCAAAGAAGCGCAGAAATTGAATATCCCCGTGTTTGGACTGGTGGATACCAACTCTGACCCGGAAAATATCGATTTCCCTATCCCTGCAAATGATGATGCGTTCAAGTCAATTGCACTTATCACAAAATATATTACTGTTGTGGTGGAAGAAGGATTGAACGAAAGGAAAAGGGACAAGGAAGAGGCAGCAAGACAGGAAGAGGAAGAAGCAAAACGCGCAATGGATAAAGAAGCCA
>JAOUKJ010000845.1 GCA_029882675.1 Cyclobacteriaceae bacterium | reverse complement strand
TTCGTCACCGGATTCAATCACCGCCTGTGGATTTTTTATAAACGTTTTTATCCATTCATCGGTAACCTGTTCTGTCACTCCGCCCAGCCGGGGCCCAATATCATCTCTCTTGAAATTGTGACAGGTGCTACAGTTTTGGGTAAAGGCTGCCTGTCCTTTGGCAATACTGTGATCAGCTTCTTTAATTTCCCCAACCGTACCCGATGGCTGACAGGCCACCATGTATCCTGCCAGAAAAGTAAAAATGATACGTAAGAAAGTCCGCATTGGCTTTTTTTTAAAACAGCTCCAAAGCTAAACTTTTTACATGTAAAACCTAATAACTGTTAGCTTATAGGCTATAGCCATTAGCAAGTGGGAGAGAAGAGGAATGAAAAATGAAGTTTGGGTATGGATGTTGATTTTCGGAGGCCTTAACCTGTGGTAAGGTATAGCGCATTGCTAAAAAGAAACATAACAAAGCTGGTCAGTATTGAAATATAAAATCTAAGGGTAGCGACAAGTAGTATCTCCCTGATCCGTAAAATGCACACTGCCCCTGCTGTTTATCTGTTGTCCGCAATAATCTCCAGGTGGGCCAGGTGGTGATTGCCGTGCCAGGCATATAGTCCGGCATTCCACTTCAAAGCAATGTGCCTTTCCATCTGAGGATGATAAAATGTCTTCTCCCATCCCGGCTCATCGATACCTTTGAGCAGGCTTACCCAGCGCTCATGCAACACCTCAATAAACTTCATAGATGAGTTCACCGAGCTGCCTGTGGAGTCGAATAGACCTCCCCACCCATCCTGATCATATGCCTTGATTGTCGGGCTGTCCTCAGTGAGGGCCCATTTAAAGCGAACATACGAATGCAAATGGCTATCACCGATGTGATACAGCACCTGCCTTGCTGTCCAGGCACCGGGACGGTATGTATTATCAAATTGATCTTCCGACATTTGATCCACTACCCTTTTTATTTTTGCCGGCAATTGCTCAATTTGCGCTATTGCATACTGAATAAAATCAGTGGTAATGACTTTCGGAGGGGTGTATTTCCCAATGGGAAATTGGAGGTTTTCGGTGTTATTTCCTTTCATGACTTAATGACTTTATCAAATTCCCTTACTTTCTGTTAATTACAAGCCAATGAACTACTCCGTGGCTCTGCTCCGGTGTGGTAAAAAGAGATTTATGTTTTTCCCAATCCCTCCTGCCTTAACGATTCGGGCATCGAAAGGCCGGAGGACTAAACCACTTATTGATTAAAGTGGTCTTAGCTGAAATATGTTCCAAAATACCGACGCTAAAAGATGGCCGCAAAAAAACTTGCGACTAACACAACAGCTATAAGCTTAACAAATAGTAATGTTGAATTTAACATTTTTCATGATCTTAAGTTTATTTTAGTATTCTAAAATTCAATGTATACAACAATTTGTATAATAAAAAATAATTAAACGTTTTTAATAAAGTTCCTTTAGTGACAACTATTACCTCATTAAGCTAATTATATTATCTGCATTTATCTCCTTCATGTAAAATAAAGCGCATTTGCAGTTCGAACAGCCCAAAAAAATCAATGTTAATAGCTTTTCAAGCAGTGCATCCATTCCGAATATTTTTTCAACTTCTGTCTCCCCTCCAAAAATTCCAGAATAATAATAAAGAGAAGC
>JAOUKJ010000844.1 GCA_029882675.1 Cyclobacteriaceae bacterium | reverse complement strand
ATTGTATCAAACCAGTTTATCGTACAACGAAATATTTAAAACGAAATTTAATATTACCCACTTTTATTTCATTGATACGACAGGACATTGTTTTCTCAGGGTACATAAACCGGAAAGCCATGGCGACTACATTGATCGTTTCACATTTACTACAACAAAAGAAACCGGCAAACTCAGTTTTGGTATTGAATTGGGCAAATTTGGTACCATGACCCTGCGGGTAGTAAGCCCCTGGTATGTGGAAGACAAGCTGGTAGGCTATATAGAACTCGGTGAAGAAATTGAAAACATGCTCCCCGATATTTCAAATATGTTAAACTCAGAAGTCTATGTTTTAATTAATAAAGATCGCTTGAATAAAACTGACTGGGAACAAGGCCAGACCATCTCCACGCACGCATCGACTTCGACTGGGAGTATCACCCCAACTACGTAATCACGTATCATTCGTCTTCCAAAATACCTGTTGAACTCAGTACGCTTATTTCAGATGTTGTTCATTCCCGGGTTTATCACACCGGTGGAGGAGAACGCTATTCAGGCACAGCCATTGACCTGACCGACGCCGCACAGGAAAGTATTGGCAAAGTCATTATTCTGAATAACCAGACTTCACTTTTTGATACGGTGAAGAATATCAAATTAATGGTTACAATCCTATTTTTCATCATTGGGGGGAGCCTGCTTTATGCCTCACTGGTCTTCCTCAAAAGGATACATCACCGCATTGCCGGAGACATGGTCAATTTGCAAAATGAAATTGGTGAGCGCAAAAAAGCTGAAAAGCAATTGATCATACATCAGGAAGAATTGGAAGACACCGTCCGGGAAAGGACGAGGCAACTGGAAGAATGGAAAGACCAGCTGGAGGAGCAGGTACAGTTACGCACCAAAGAGTTAAGAAGGAAAAACAAGGAACTGGAAGTTTTATATAAGGAAGACCGGTACAGTAAGCTGGAGATTGAAAAGGCATACAATGATTTTAAAACGGCACAAATGCAACTTGTCCACTCTGAAAAACTGGCCAGCCTGGGCATGTTATCTGCCGCTATTGGCCATGAAATCAACAATCCGCTGGCAGGCCTGTATGGTGGTTTACAAATCCTCAGAAAAGACTTCGATGCACTAAAGCCACTCATGGAGTCTTTATCAAATGAACAAACACTTGAACCCTCCCACCTGGATACGATCAATCAGCACCTCAGTAAAACCAACCTGAAAATGATCACCAGTGACTTTGAAATACTGCTAAAAAGGTTACATGAAGGTGTTGAACACACGATTGATGTAGTGAGAAGCCTGAAAGATTTTTCACGAAAAGATAGTAATGAACATGTCAAAAGTGATATCCATCAGGGGCTGGAATCCACGTTGGTTTTACTTAAATACAAATTAAACACATCAAACATCAAGGTCAAGCTCAATTTTCAAAATGGCATAAAGCCCATCAATTGCCAAAGAGGACCCCTGAATATGGTTTTTATGAACATTCTCACCAACGCCATGGATTCGATTAATGAAAAAAGCAGCGGGGAATCGGATTTTCAGGGAGAGATTACCATCCAAACCTACACGGATAACAGCAACCTTAACATTGCCATTGCTGATAATGGTATCGGAATGACCCGGGAAGTCATTGATCATATTTTCCAAACTTTCT
>JAOUKJ010000842.1 GCA_029882675.1 Cyclobacteriaceae bacterium | reverse complement strand
AGAGATAAATACGGGAATCAGCTTATAGAAGTTTACTTTGGCGAAAAAGTTGTTCAGTATAGCCGATGAGATGAATAAAGCTGGGAAGGTGCCTAATCCAAAAAAGAGCATAAAGACTACGCCTTCAGGAATTGAAGAAGTACTCAGGGAAGCAGCCAGTGCCATATACACCATACCGCAGGGCAACAATCCATTTAATGCACCCACGGAGAAACCCATCAGGGGGCCTTCTTTTTTGAGTATTTTCCCCAAAGCGGTTTTCAACTTGTTTATTGTATTGTTGAGGAACTTAAAGCCAAGACTCTGCCCCGATGCCAGTGTACCTGCCAGGATGATGATAAAAACACCCAGGCCGACAGAAAGTCCCTGTTGAAAATCAGAGAGGAAAATGATACGTCCCGCCGCCCCCGCTACAACGCCCATAAAACTATAAGTAAACAGGCGACCGGTATTGTATAAAAGTCTGTTGAAAAGCTTATTTCCCGATCTTTTTTTTTCAATGATCAGGGCAATGGGGCCGCACATGCCTACACAGTGTGCACTGCCCAGAAAACCCATCAGGAATGCAGCGAGAAGCATATTTAAAGCCCTATATTTTGTTCAAAATAATAATCTTTCCCTTCTGTACTCCACTCCACCTTCACGGTCCAAAGGCCGCTGATCAGCTCCTCAGTATTAAACTTAAAGATATGTTCTCCCGGTTCAAGTGAAAACAACTTATCATGGTGAGATCCTGAAGGCCGGAAAAAATGTACAGTTCCGGACAGATCAGCAACTTCCATGCTTTTCGGAAATTGAATTGTGCAGCTTTTAATTTCATTAGAACACTGAATGACAGGTTTTGCATCCAGTTTATTGAAATTCTTCACTTTATTAATGTGCGTCTGGTACTCTATTTCTTCCTTGTAATAGTCTTCGGAAACCAGATCTACATCCTGTTGCATACTGATGACGACCATAGTAGCCAGTAATCCACCAAACACAAAAAAAGTAATTGTAATGCTTTTTCCCCAGTTCATTATCTTTTGCCCGGCATGGGCCCCATAAAGTTTGTTTCTAATTCGTAAAGTAGGTCATTACCGGAGTAAACTCCAATAACAATGGGGTTTTTTCCAGGCGCAAGCTTCTCAGGTGGGATTTTCACCATAAAGACACCATTGTGATTATCACCGGGGGGTAAATCAATTTTCGCGTTGCCCACTTGCTCAATGGAGGCTTCCGGGAATTCTTCCATTTTCACATTGAGTGATATTGCATCAAAGGTTTTATTGAGGAATTGCATATTGAAGAGGTTTCCAACTTTACCATCGTCTGTTTTCAGCGAACTCATGCCCGGTACGCGATGGATGGTAGCATCAATATCTGAGCGAGTGACCAGAAAATAGGTAAGGAGTACCAATAATGCGCCCAAAACAACGGAATAGGCGATTACACGTGGGGTGAATATCTTTTTAATACCCGAATCAATGGCTGTGAAAGAAGAAAAACGGATAAGTCCTTTGGGTTTGTTTATTTTATCCATGACTTCATCACAGGCATCTATACAAGCTGTGCAGTTTACGCATTCCAGTTGTGTTCCATTGCGTATATCGATACCCGTAGGGCATACATGAATACAAAGTTTGCAGTCGATGCAATCTCCTTTATCCTTTTCAACATGT
>JAOUKJ010000843.1 GCA_029882675.1 Cyclobacteriaceae bacterium | reverse complement strand
CTGAAGATGAGGTCAGTTTGCAATGATTTCTACTTCAACACGGACATTTTGATAGGCTTTTGCATCATTTTTGGAATATAGCATACGTTTTCCTCCCCAGCCTTTCACTTCCAGCCGGTGGGCTTCGATGCCCTGATCCATCAGCCAAAGGGCTATGGTATTTGCCCTGGCTTCGGAAAGTTTTTTCGCAGAACCGACAGATTCATCATGGTCGGCATTTAGGGTAAAGAAGTCTTTACTCCCCTCTTTAGGTTTGATGATATTACCCTGAGTATTGCCATTGGTATGTCCGTGGAGAAGGACTTGCATATTGGCATTTTCCTGGAGCATTTCCAATAAACTATTGAGTTCGGCCTTGCTTTCAGAGCGCATGATGGCGGCATCTTTATAAAACAACACATTCCATAATACGGCCAGGTCGCCCCTTTGCAACCGTTGCATTTTCATATCCACAATAACCGAATCACCGTAAGCGTAAACGCTTGTGGAGTCATTTTCGGGATCATTCAGGCTAAAAACCACCTGCATGGGCCGATAACCGAATATCCGGCTGACCACCCGCACAGAGGCACTACCATTGTTGGGGTCGTTGAGGCCGAATGCTTCGTGGGTTTGGGCCTCGGCAATTTTTTTATTCCGCACCTGATCAAATATCTCGACCGGCCCTTTTATATTGACCAGCCTGCTGCGGTTAACTGCACTGATGTACATCTTATAGTCTTCTGTAATTTCAACGCTTTTCACCACAGGTGTTTCTGCAGCAATCACCTCAGTGGTTTTTGGTTTTTGGACCGTCAGGGCCACATTGTCTTTCGTTGGATCCTGCTGTTTTACCATCTGATCAGGCCCAACTTCCTGTACCGGATTTTGGAATTCATTTTCCTGAACAGCCAGAACGTCATTAACCGGGCTTTGTATTGTCTTTTCCTGAGCAGGAGTTTGTGGCTTTTCTATTTCAGCAACCACAAGAGGGCTCTCCACCCTGACAGATTGTATTTCTGCCTGCGTACGTTTCACGCCCTGTGGTCTTTTTGTTACAGCAATGGGCATGTCAGCGGCATTTACACCGTCAAGTTCGCCGGAATAGACCCAGGCGTCATATATCTTATATTTCTCTCTGACGTGCAGGACTTCTTCTATTGCTTCTTCCTTATTGGTCGTATAATAGGTATAGACATAATACAGGCTTCTGTGCGGGTTCAGCGCAAATTTAGCATTGAGCTGTTTTTTTTGAGCCCGCTGCATAAATTGACGGGCATTTATTTGAAAAACAAAAGCGCCTATTACCACGAAGTTGAGTGGTGCACTAACCCCTCCGCCCTGCGGGCACCTCCCCTTGAAGGGGAGGATATAACCCCTCCGCCCTACGGGCACCTCCCCTTCAAGGGGAGGATTATACCCCTCCGCCAAGTGGGGACTTATCTTTTCAAATGGGAGGATTTCGGTGCTATTTTCTTTGGTCAGCGCACCAAATGATGTATTGGCCAGTATTGGGTGTGAAATTAATATCCCGACCAAAAAAATTGTAATGAATACAGGTCGCATGGCAAATCGGTTAAAGCCTACTAAACATCAAAGATAGAAGGAATAGTTGAAAAATGCAAGTATTTCTATGACCCCTCCGCCCTTCGGGCACCTCCCCTTGAAGGGGAGGAAATATT
>JAOUKJ010000228.1 GCA_029882675.1 Cyclobacteriaceae bacterium | reverse complement strand
GACGGTGCGCGGGAATCCAGATCGAAAATGCAATGGTTAAAAAGCGCTACCATTTCATCCTCATATTCAAGCCCCCGGTATATATTTTTCAGCGCTATCAATTTTTCCTGGTACAGTGCTGCCAGTCCGCTTCGGGTCAGCGTGCCTATATCACCACCAGATCCCTTGATCCACATCACTTTCGTGTCGGCCCCTGTGAGCGGGTCTTTTTCGATGGTTTTGCAACTTGTATTTCCCCCGCCGTAATTAGTAATGCGCAAGTCAGCACCCAAAAGGTTACTCCGGTATAGCAATAAGGCCACCTGATCATTGCCCAGTTCCTTTTCTTTGTCCACGTTCCACAGGTAATCAACGTATTTGTATGCTTTTTCCATTTCGATTATTTCTTTATAGCCGTTATTGTCATTTTAAAACTTACCCGGACACTACATCCAATTGCCCATGCAAATTAAAGGGATATTCACCCCGGAACAATAGTGATACGTAAAAACCCGCCTCACCGCTTTAAGATGCCCTAATGCATACTGTATTTCTTCAGCTAAAATCATGATCGGCAAGCTGACCTGATAAACTTCTTTTCCATTTTATTTATGCTGAACAATTATCTCTGTATCTTGGAAAATTAATCATGCAATAATCAGCAATCCCAATACCTAAATCAGCAAAATCAATTAACGTGCTCACTAAAAAGTATAAAATAATAATTTACGGTGGCAGCATAAATATTTAACGATAAAACACAAAGACGAACTATGCATAATATAAATACATGTATTCTACTTGTTGCGGTGATGGCCTTAAATATTTCATGTGCTGACAGGCCTGAGGTCATAAACAGGAATTACAACGAACTGCACCGACCGCAATTTCATTTTTCCCCGGCTGAAAAGTGGACAAATGATCCCAACGGCCTGGTCTATTACGAGGGGGAATATCACCTTTTTTATCAGTACTACCCGGATAGCACCGTTTGGGGACCTATGCACTGGGGCCATGCCGTTAGTACGGACCTGATTCAGTGGGAACATCTGCCGATTGCCTTATACCCTGACTCCCTTGGTTATATCTTTTCGGGCAGCGCGGTCATCGACTGGAACAACACCTCCGGCCTGGGCACAGCGTCATCCCCGCCAATGGTGGCAATCTATACCTACCACGACCCGGTTGGAGCCAAAGCCGGCAGACTTGATTATCAGACGCAGGGCATAGCCTACAGTACAGACAAAGGCCGTACCTGGGTGAAATATGAAGGAAATCCGGTCATTGCCAATCCGGGCATTCCTGATTTCCGGGATCCAAAAGTGTCCTGGCATCCTGCCTTTGACAAGTGGATAATGACGCTTGCCGTAAAAGACCATGTCAGTTTTTATTCTTCTGATGACCTCATCACCTGGCAGTTTGAAAGTGATTTCGGAAAGGAATTAGGGGCACACGGTGGCGTATGGGAGTGTCCTGATTTATTTAAAATGAAAGTAGATGACACCGGAGAGGAAAAATATGTTTTATTGGTTAGCATCAATCCCGGTGGTCCCAATGGCGGATCGGCCACGCAGTATTTTGTTGGCCAGTTTGATGGAAATACCTTTCAGCCCGACCCGGCATTTCTGCCTCAGGTAACGGGTACCGACAGTGGCGGACAGGCCAGGGCAGTTTGGATTGACCACGGTAAGGACAACTATGCTGGGGTGACCTTTTCTGATGCGCCGGACGGTCGGCATATTTTTATTGGCTGGATGAGCAACTGGCAATATGCCAATGTGGTTCCCACCGAAACGTGGCGCAATGCCATGACACTGCCCCGGGATTTACACCTGACAAAACACAACAACTCATATATTTTGAGGTCCCAACCGGTTCCTGAGCTGGTCATGCTGCGCAAAGATACTGCCATATCAGTGATAAACAGCCGGGAAGACCTGATCCCCTTTGGGCCGGATGGCCTGGAAGCAGATATTACCTTTTCAGAAATAACGGATGATTGTGGTGTAACCCTGAGTAATGGAAAGGAAAATATTACGATAGGAATAGATTACAGCAACGGCAGGTTATTTGTTGACCGGACCAACTCAGGTATGAGTGAATTCAGCAGTCATTTTCAAGGGATACACTATGCTGGTATACCTGATCTCGACAAGCCCATAAAGATGCACCTTTTTATCGATCGCTCTTCATTAGAGGTTTTTCTCAACGATGGAGAAACTGTCATGACGGAGATTTTCTTTCCAACAGCAAATTATGACCTGCTAAATGTATATGCTGAGAATGAAAGCATTAAAATACAGGGAAAAGGGCACCATTTGCATTCAACATGGGCTCAGAATAATGAATAAACACCATGAACGATGCGTTAAAAACGCGGTTGGAGGAATATTGTGCGATGATCAAATAAATTTGTTATGTTGCGTTATGGTAAACTAACACCCAATACACCATGAACCTAAACCAAAAATGGCTGGACAAAATAGACCAGGTAGATGAATTTGAGCGGGAGCCTGTACCGGTCACAAAGCAAAAAGGGCTGCGTAGCTTTCTGGGCATGTATGCCGGCGAGCATACGGCCGGGACTGAATTCGTTATCGGGCCTCTGTTCGTTGTCCACGGCGTCACGGCCTTCGATCTTGTTTTTGGGCTGCTTATTGGCAACCTGCTGGCCGTAATGAGCTGGGCCTTTTTATGTGCCCCCATCGCTGTTAAAAAACGCATCACCCTTTATTATCAAATGGAAAAAATAGGGGGAAAACACCTTACAGTCGTCTATAACATCGTAAATGCCCTCATGTTTTGTTTCCTCGCGGGATCTATGATTGCGGTAGCTGCCACAGCGGTAGGCATACCATTTGGACTGCAAATGCCTTCCCTGAGCGACATCTACCCGACGAGCATCGGTTGGGTTGTAGCTGTTTTGGCCATTGGTGCCGTCACTTCTGTAGTGGCCATGCTGGGGTATAATACCGTAGCTCGTTTTGCGAATATTGCTGCTCCCTGGATGATTCTGGTTTTTGTTGCATCGGCCATCGCTGTTCTGCCGGATTTGGGTGTTCATTCGCTGTCTGATTTCTGGGCTGTGGCCAAGAGCAAAATATGGACAGGCGTTGTTATGGAGGGCCAATCAAAATTCACCATTTGGCATGTTATCTTCTTCGCCTGGTTTTGCAATATGGCCATGCATATCGGCATGGCCGACATGTCAATATTCCGTTATGCCAAAAAATGGAAATATGGTTTTTCATCAGCAGCGGGTATGTATGTCGGACACTATATCGCCTGGCTGGCTTCAGGCATCCTCTATGCCCTCTTTTTGCAGGAAAGCCAGGGCAGTAACGAATTTGCACCCGGCCCAATCGCCTACCGGGCTGTGGGCATTACGGGCGCGTTGTGTGTGATCATCGCTGGCTGGACAACGGCCAATCCCACCATCTACCGTTCTGGACTAGCCATACAGGCCATCCTACCAAAGTCAAAAACATGGAAGGTCACTTTTATTGTTGGCATGGTCACCTCGGTAGCAGCCTGTTTTCCCGGCCTGGTGATGAAGTTACTCGACTTCGTTGCTTTGTACGGGCTCATACTCATGCCCATGGGGGCCGTTATTTTTATTGATGTGTGGTTGTTTCCAAAAATGGGCCTGACCAGTGATTATGCTTTGAAAAACAAAAAGAATTTCAATATGGCCGCCGCACTGGCATGGATACTTACCCTCATGGCCTGCTGGTTTATCAATGAACTCTGGGGTGTGGAGATCTTCTTCCTCGGCCTGCCCGGATGGTTCATTGCGGCTTTGTTGTATATTATAATTAGTCATGCTTATCAAAAAAAAATCATCACATGAAAACGATCGTATTACAAGCCCTCTCCGGTGTTGGTTTACTCATGACTATACTGCCAGCCATCCTCGTATTTACAGGTCATCTCGAAAATGGCCTTTTTGCCCTTACCGCCCTGGGAACACTGCTGTGGTTTGTGACGGCACCCCTCTGGTTGAAGGAACAGTGAGCAGTCCCATACTTACGGGGGCAGCGTATCTTATCCATTCCTTTCGGACGGCAAAAAGGGCGTCATTGGCAGCTAATACCGGCAAATTCATTTTGGAATAAACTGTTTACTTTTTCATTGAAAACGCAAACCAGTCCAGAAAAAACATACGCTCTTTTACAGCCGGATCTTTGTGCTGAAATACAAGAAAAAGATCCTGCTTCCCAGGGGCTGTCTGGCTGAGTACGCCTTTTACTTCTGTCCATTCCAGGTCATTGCCTGTGGCCGGAACATCAATTGCAGTCAACAGGCTTCCATCAACTGCTCCCCCGCGTATTTCCAGCACCCCACCGGCCGAAACCGCTGACACACGAATATTAACCGCTTCGATACCCGCCAAATCAATGTCATTAAACACGATGTATGCCCCTTGCTCCAGGGGGGCTACACGCATATAATTGGTGGAAGAAGGTCTTTCCTTGGAAACACTTGAGTAACTATTGCAGTTTTCTGCTTCTACCTGTAGTGGTCGCAATACAACTTCCTGCCGACCTGTAAGACCTGGTATCGGGCCGTTGCCCGGATCAGTATAGGACGCTTTCATCACATAAACGCCTCCCGGTGCCTTCAGGTGCTCAGTGAAGGCATAACGGCCATCCAGCGGTTGCTGACCAGCACGCTCATTGTCCTGTGCCAGGATGTATTGCACCATCTGAAGGGCCTCATCCTGCGATATCTGCGGGTGGGCTGCCATGGAATGCTCTCCCCAGTTGCCCCCACCTCCATTAATTACTTTTTCAGCCAGGGTCTGAATGGCCTCTTTTTGTCCGGCATATCGCTGGGCTATGGCCGTATAGGCCGGTCCCACCGATAACTGGTCGCGCTGATGGCACGATTTGCAATCACTACCTGCAATCAAATCCAATCCTTTCTTAAAGGGAATCGTATTGATCTGATGCCCCCCGGCACTCCCGGCACCCTGGTCGGGAGTGATGTAATTGATGGTGAAATTTACACTGTCTGCCGAAATACCTCCATCAGCCCGGCTGCCCTCCTCCCTGTCATTTACTTCAACACTGTAACTAATCGCCAAACCGTCCCGGTAAAAAGTACTATTGCCTTCAATGCTGATATCTACTTCGGGCCGTTCATTACCGGCCAGCACCTCCAGCATAGTGGTGGAACTCTCCCCCTTTGAGTCTGTCACCGTAAGTTCCACCGGATAAATTCCGGGCTTCTCAAAGGTATGCGAAACAACCTTTCCCTGACCAATCTCTACGCCTGATGCGGCAATCCGCCAGGAGTAGGCCAGTTCGTCTTCTTTGTCAAAATCGTAGGATTGTTCCGCAGAAAAGTCAACGGTCAGGGGAACAGCACCGATCGTTTTTTCGGCCTGCGCAATGGCCACAGGCAGCCTGTTCTTATCGTTATAGTCTATTCTTATCAATCGGGCATCGTCATTGCCCGTAAACCAGTTGGTGCCGTATTCCAGCATGTATAATGCCCCATCCGGCCCAAATTCCATATCCATGGGGCTTCTCAGTTCAATACCGGGCAAGAAGGGTTCTATCTGCTTTAGGCTATCATGTTCATCGAAAGTCACCACCATGATCCAGTTACGCATCCATTCATAGATAAACCACTTTCCGTCATAGTAAGAAGGAAATTTTCTTCGCGTATCGGGATAATCATCGGAGTAGTATACCGGGCCGGCCATGGCATTACGCCCTCCTTCGCCCAGTAACGGAAACTCGTCCGACACTTCATAGGGGTAATAAATCATGGCGGGCATAGCCGGGGGCAGAATGTTTCGCCCGGTATTATTCACCGATCGATTTTCGGGCTTTTGCGGATCAAAGGCTTCTCCCAACTCCTGAGTAGCCCAGTTGTAGCGGTTGTATGGTTTGTTATCCCCAAGGAAAAAAGGCCAACCATAATACCCCGCCTGACGCACCTGATTAAATTCATCATATCCCCGTGGCCCACGCTCGGTGTCACTGCCTGTATCCGGCCCTACTTCGCCATAGTATAAATAATTTGTATGCTGATCTACCGAAATCCGGAATGGGTTCCTTCCACCCATTACATATATCTCCGGCCTGGACAGGGAGTCATCAGGACTGAAGAGATTGCCGGGGGGTATACTGTAGGAACCATCGGGCTCGGGCTTTATTCTGATAATACCGCCCCGCAAATCATTGGTATTACCGGCTGTGCGCTGTGCATCCCAGTTTTTCCTACCCGGACGTTCGTCATGCGGGGCAAAAAGATGAGACCGGTCATAATGTGTAAAGGTAAGCGGGTTGCTATTATCTCCCAATGACAGGTACAACAGCCCATCAGGGCCAAAAGTGAGCGAACCGGCTGAATGACAGCATTCCTCACGCTGCGAATGCAGTTCCAGCATCACTTTCTCACTATCAAATAATAGGGAATCGCCCGTCAGGTTAAAACGACTGAGTCGTTGTATACTTTCATCTCCCTTGGGCGAATAATACATATACACCCATCCATTATTCCGGTAGTCGGGATCATGGGTTACTCCCAGCAGGCCGTCTTCGTAACCGTCATAGACTGGCAGCACACCCAATGGCTTTGTTTTTCTCTCCTCGGGCAGGTATAGCTTTACACCGCCACGACGCTCAACAAACAAT
>JAOUKJ010000841.1 GCA_029882675.1 Cyclobacteriaceae bacterium | reverse complement strand
CAGGCTTTTCCGGCTTCTTTTGAAGCCCTGATCCAGTGGAGTGTCTCCTCATGGGCATCGAACATGCTGTGTATCTGGATGGAAGGCCCGTCCAGGTTTTTATCGCCCAGGAGCCTGGTAAACTGCTCATGCCTTACCTGCGGACTGGAATGCGTGTGTATCACCACGTAGTTTTGGTATGGGTCATGTTCTTTGATGTACTTCACCATGGCTTTTTGCTGCCCGGTGGTCTGGCCATCGGGTGAGAAACTCGCCGGGCCGTTTTCCTCGCCCATGTTCCAGGTCACGGCCGGATGGTGTCCGAACCGAGCGATCATTTCGCGGTAGTATAGCTTGCGGTGGTATTTGGTATCCCCATCATCAAGCAGCCTTTCATTTTCCGTTTCCTGCAGCACCATGTGTAGCATCAGGCCCAGCTCATCCATGTGGTCAAATACTATTTCCCATTGATCGAGCTTGCTGCAATCAAACCTTTCTCTTTCATCATAAGAAGTATAGGGCCAAACGTCTTTGCCATCACCCTCAATATTCATGGTAAGGAAGTACACTGAATTGATGCCCTTGCCCGCCAGGTAGTTGAGTGCACCGATCAGGTTTTTGCCCTTCCCATCCTGCCAGGTGGGATCACCTGGTTTCCAGTCGCTGGCATGGGGGGAATAAGTGTGTAATGAGGCTTTGTTTTCTGCCTCGCCCGACCTGTTTTCCGGGCTGGTGCCTTTGTAGGTGCCATCGAAATCTTCATAACCCAGCAGGTTTTCCGGACTGTCTGCACCTCCCTTGAGGAAACGCTCTTCCGAACCGGCATATTGCAGATATCTTTCACCCACATATTGCAGCCTTCCTTTGGCCCGGAGATCTTTCCCGGTCTTGTCTGTTGGGGCCACGGTAATCGTACCGGATTGGCCATCGAAAGCCAGGGCCTCCCCTGCACCCGGATCCTCACTGATGGCAATGTCTTTTCCTTTTTTGAAAGAGGCAGAATAAGTCCACTCCCCTACTTCATCGGGCCTGAAACGCACCTGCCATTTGTTGCCCTGATCAGCACTGGTACCGGCAGCCCGGGCATCTGCAGCATAAAAGCCCGGAACGGTCAGGGTTCGCTCGCCTTTGGTGAAACTGACCGCCAGCCTATAATTGAGAAAAGGGTTGTCTTCGGCATCTTCTGACAGCTCCGGACCATCAAAGGTCAGGGTGAGTTTGTGATATTGCATGGCCTCCAGTGGAGGTGCTACTGCTTCATTTTTGCAGCTGACCAATTGCAGGACGATGAGTCCGATGAAAAAAGCGGGTATGATATTTTTATTCATGACTACATGGTTTTTCAAGAATGTGCCAAACTATTAAAAATATGTGGATTGTTAGCAGTCAGGGAGGTATTTTATCAGAAAGAAAAAACACTCATTTACAATAATCAATCCACAGATTCACAGATTCACAGCTATCCTGTTTTATCAATGCGTGTCATTCGTTATCCAATTACACCTGCCGGCTCCCTGGTAATAATTTTCAGGTATAAGCGGTAATAAAAGTCCGCTTACATCTTGTTTTCTATTGCCTTCTGTCAAAACACAACTAATGTTCAATACTATGGGTATCCCGCACACTGCTAAACGTCAAGTCTAATAATTTCCAATTGCCCGCTTGTTTTTTATAGATTTCGGTAACG
>JAOUKJ010000840.1 GCA_029882675.1 Cyclobacteriaceae bacterium | reverse complement strand
TATACTCCTTCTCTGCGACATCACTGTTCCTTTCATCAATTAACACCACCCTGCTTTCAGAGGCTGAGGGAATAGCTGTGCCGGGGTACTTGCTTAAATTAAAATCTATAAGCTCAATTGAAAACGGCAGGTCCACTGGTTTTGGACCATAGGTAAGTTCCATTGTAGTGCCCCCGATATCAAATTTTCGAAAAGGCTGAATATACAAAGAATCGATGTATAGCAATTCAACATCATAGGATTTTTCATGCCATATTAAATTTAAACGCAAGACATCCTTAGGACTGTCCCGACCGTCTCCTATAATAAAACTTTGCATTAAACCATCAGCTTCATTACGGTCCTCTATTCTTACTGCATCAAAAAGATAGTCAGCGAATACAGCTACTAAATTAGTATTGTCATTTAATTTAAAATCATACTTAAAATGATTGTTTTGCAATTGGGAAAAAAACAATGGACCATCACTTGACAGGTCTGCCTCTTCTTCTGGAATGCGTATCTGCAAATAGGGATCGGTGGTATATATTTCATTTACAGCTTCTCCTTCCAGGATATGCATATTGGCTTCATAGCCGATATAACGTGAGATACCCCCGCCGATGATGATCACTACAAACGAAAAGTGGAAAATTAGTTGAGGTAGCTTTTGTCTGTTGAAAAGGTTTTTATATTTCTGATTAAAAAAGAATTGAATGACCAAAAACACCAGTATTATTTCAAACCATTTTGCTTTATAGATTAAAAGATTTACCGTATTTGTATCATATATATTTTCAATAACGGTTGCGCTACCGATAATGATTATAAAAACAACTAAACCCAGCATGGAAACTTTTGATGTAAAAAGCTTACTCCATATTTGTTTCATCAGCATAACCAATGGATATAATTCTTATTTGTTATAAGGTATGGTAACATATCTGTTTTTATCCACCTGCAATATAACCAGTACCTGGCCATAAAGTACAGACACTAAATTTTTTCGACCTGTTTTTGAGGCCTTCGGCCTCAAAAACAGGTCGTTTAGAGGGATTGTTCCCCCGCCTTGTCGGGGGAACAATCCCAAATTCATTACTTTATAAACAAACACTGATTAAAACTTTACCAACAAGATTTGGGATTACCACAGTGGTGCACAGTTTCGGAATAGTTTGCGGAATAGTCGTTTTCATCCGGAAAAGTGCCTCCGCTCGGGGCAGCATAATTATAGTTCCTGGGATCAAAGTGCGTTTCACCGTCCACATGCAGTGATGTTCCATAAGTCCCTTGCAGTTGTTGGTTTGTGGCATTAACAGGCGTATCATTGGCTTTATGGCACCAAAAACATTGTGTAGTAACCCAACCACTACTGGCCATGCCCTGGTTGTTGCTAGCGTGGTTACCCGAATTATGGGTACCCGTATCAGGCCTTGACGTTGGATCTCCGGGTGGCGGGCCAATCAGGTAGGGAGAAGTCATATTGCCGGTAACCGGGCCCGACTCTGGTCCTGATGTAGGTCCCGGATGGCAGGTGTCGCATATGATAGCAGGCGATTTCGTGTCCCAATTTGGCGTGGTAAGGTATAGCGGGGAAAGTGTTATGGGCGTAAAATTACTCCAGGTATAATTGACATCGGTTGACCTGCGTGCGGTTTGTCCATCACTATGGCAGTACACATTATCACAGGTTT
>JAOUKJ010000838.1 GCA_029882675.1 Cyclobacteriaceae bacterium | reverse complement strand
GGCAACACTGCTCCCGGCATTAAACCCAAACCAGCCTACCCAAAGAAGACCGGCACCTATCATAGTCATGACCAGGTTGCTGGGCCTGCTTTGCAGCGTGGGATAGCCCCTGCGTGCGCCAAGGTATATGGCAGCTACCAACCCGCTTATACCGGCAGAAATGTGAACCACAGTGCCTCCGGCAAAATCTATGGCTCCGTTGGCCCCCAGGTTAAATAAGAAACCGTCTTCTGCCCAAACCCAATGACATAGCGGATTGTAGACAATAATGCCCCAAAGGGCAATAAACAGCGCATACCCTTTAAAGGATACGCGTTCAGCAAAAGCACCTGCGATCAGTGCCGGTGTGATGATGGCAAACTTGCCCTGGAACATCGAGAAGACATATTCCGGGATTCCGGCGTCCATTATTTTATCATCAATGCCTGATAAGAAAAAATAATCGCTGTTCCATCCGAACCATCCACCCAGTACGCTGGGTCCAAAACTCATGCTATAACCTAAAATGACCCATAACAGGGTCATGATACCCATAGCTACAAAGCTGTGCATCATGGTGCCCAATACGTTTTTGGATCGCACCAGTCCGCCGTAAAACATGGCCAGTCCGGGTACCATGAGTAGTACCAGGGTGGTAGAGGTGAGCATCCAGGAAGTGACCCCCGAATCGATTTCCACTGTGCCTTCTGCATAGGCCACCGTAATCATTCCTGTCATCATGAGCAGGAAAAGTAAACTCCGTTTTTTTAAAATTGCCTGATTCATTGGTGATTTAATATCTTGTTTTTTGAAATGTGATGCAAATATATGTAAAAGAGGATTAAAAAACACCTTGTGGTGTGTTGAAAAATATTTATTTACTAAATAATGCCTAAAAAAAGAGCTTAATAATTATTTTATGTATAAAAATGAATGATGTCAGGGTGTTTTTACATCTATCGAGGTGTAATTCCTGAATTATTGGCCTTCAGTTCGGAATTTATTTTAGCCATGGATGAACAGAATCATGGCCATGCAACAAAACCTGAAAAGTTGGCGTTGGGAAATTTTTGATCATCTTTTTATGCTTTTGTATACGGAGAAGGTAGTAATGGAAATCTATTTATTTAAAGCCTGTTTTTATAAGGGGCTTTTTTGTATTTTCACATTATGTAATAAATGAAATGATGCTTGTCAGGGGTGCTTTTTCTTTTTGATCTTTATCAGGCAGGGCGAACCTGACAGCAATGGATTGATCATAAGTTGTACACTTTTTAATTTTCAAGTCATGAAAAAAGTAATGGTTTTAACAGGAGGGGGGGATTGCCCGGGATTAAATGCGGTTATCCGGGCCATTGTCAAGCGCTCCTATCTTGAAAAGGAATGGGAAGTTGTGGGAAGTATAGAAGCATTTAATGGCGTTTTTAGCGATCCGCCGGAAATTATACCGCTGGATGGCAGCAATACATCTGGTATTCATGTGAAAGGAGGCACCATCCTGAAAACTACCAATAAAGGCGACCCGTTTCATTATAAAGTGGAAGGGGCCAATGGGGAGGTGGAGTTTATTGACCGTTCGGATGATCTCCTTCAAAGGTTGAGGAATTTTGGTGTGGATGCGGTAATCAACATTGGTGGAGATGGGTCTCAACGCATATCCCAAAAGCTGTTTGAGAAGGGTTTGAATGTAGTAGGC
>JAOUKJ010000839.1 GCA_029882675.1 Cyclobacteriaceae bacterium | reverse complement strand
GCTTCCGTCTTCCAGCTATCCTCCACCCCAACGCATACCGCTTACTGCTCCCGCAAGTGCGGAACTGCCTACTGTTCACTGTTCACTGTTCACTGTTCACTGTTCCCTGTTCACTGTTCCCTGTTCCCTGTTCACTGTTCACTGTTCACTGATCCAGTCCCGCGCATTCACAAAGGCTTCAATCCAGGGGCTTACTTCATCTGTTCTTCCTTCAGCGTAATATGGCCAGTTCCAGGTGAAGACTGATCTTTCCAGGTGGGGCATAATGGCCAGGTGACGTCCATCGGCAGAGCATACTGCAGCAGCATCATGGTCTGAACCATTGGGGTTGCCGGGATAGGCACTATAGGCGTACTTAACGACAATATTATACTGGTCTTCATCTCCTGCCAGATCGAAACGACCTTCACCATGCGCCAGCCATACACCAAGCTTTGACCCTGCCAGGCTTTTGAGCATGACAGCGTTGTTTTCAGGAATAGAGACAGATATAAATGCCGACTCAAACTTGTGTGAGCTGTTGTGCTGCATACGGGGGTGGTCTGCCTTATTGGGGTAAATCAAACCGAGTTCCATCATTAACTGGCAACCATTACATACCCCCAGGCTAAGCGTATTGTCGCGTTTGTAGAAATTATTCAGGCTTTCCCGGGCCTTCTGGTTGTATAGAAAGGCACCTGCCCAGCCTTTGGCCGAGCCAAGTACATCAGAATTGGAAAAGCCCCCGACAAAAACAATAAAATTGACATCAGTGAGGTCTTCCCTTCCGCTGATCAGATCGGTCATATGTACATCTTTAACATCAAAACCAGCCAGGTAAAGCGAATAGGCCATTTCCCGGTCACCATTTACGCCTTTTTCACGTATGATGGCCGCTTTGATACCTGTGGCTTCCCTCCGTTTGGGATCAATGCCATATTGTTTGAAAAGTCCTTGAAATGTAGTCGGGAAAGTAAATTCAAGGGGTTGTTCTTTATAGTTGTTGTAGCGCCGGATAGCATGGTCTTTTCCACGTTGTTTGCTGTCCAGCAGATAGGAGGTCTTGTACCAAACATCGCGGAGCTGGTCTATATTGAGCGGAGTGATATCTCCCCGATAATTAATCGTAAAGGATCGGTCTGTTGTTATCTGACCCAACCGGACATAGGCGATGTTTTGTTGATTGAGCAAGGTTTCACCTGCTGTAGTCATCTGCATGATAATGCCGGGGTTTTCTGCAAATAACAAGGAGGAAAGGTCTTCTGAAAAATTGTCTAAATCAATTTTCATTCCCATTTTTTGGGAGGGAAAACACATTTCCAACAAGCTGGTAATCAGACCGCCCGAGCCGATATCATGACCAGCCAAAACTTCACCCTCATTAATGAGGTTTTGTATTGCGCCAAAAGTTTCACTAAACCATTGGGCGTCCGCCACTTGCGGGCAGGAGTCCCCAATTTGGTTGACCACCTGTGAAAAGCTGCTGCCGCCGGGATTTTTTGATCCGGTAGTAAAATCAATATGATAAAGAAAGGTATCTTCTACGGGCTTCAGGTCAGGCGTAACGGTCTTCCTGATGTCACTGACTTCACCTATTGTAGAGATAATGACAGTTCCTGGAGAATGCACGGCGGTTCCATCCGGGTATTTTTGTGTCATCGAGAGGGAATCCTTACCCGTAGGGATATTTATTCCA
>JAOUKJ010000227.1 GCA_029882675.1 Cyclobacteriaceae bacterium | reverse complement strand
CCATTCCCAATTTTAGAATAAACGGCGTGCTGCAAAAGCACGATGTGCCCATTTCCTACTGGCGTTCAGTGTATCATTCTACCAATACCTTTGCCCATGAGGGATTTATTGATGAGCTGGCACACCAAGCGGAAAAGGATCCGTTGGAATTCAGGCTGGACATGCTTAAAGAACACCCCCGGTTTACAAAAGTGTTAAAAACAGTAGCTGAAAGGTCGGGGTGGTTTAAAAATAAGAAAGGCAAGGGCGTAGCCATCGTGGAGCGTTCGGGCAGCTTTATCGCCCTGGTCTGTGAGGTGTTTGCAGAAGGTGAAAAGGTGAAAATAAGAAAAATAACCTGTGTGGTGGATGTGGGAATATGTATTAACCCGGACACGGTAAAGGCCCAATGTGAAGGTTCTATCGTTATGGGACTGACAGCTGCTATAAAAAGTAGTGTGAATATAAAAAACGGACAGGTAGCAGAACAGAATTTCGATACCTACCACATGATGACCTATGATGAATGCCCGGAGATAGAGACCTTTGTCGTGGAGAGTACCGACCCGCCTGAAGGGGCAGGGGAGACCGGCCTGCCGGTGATCGCCCCGGCACTGACCAATGCGATTTTCTCTCTGACGGGGAAGAGGTTCAGGAAGTTGCCTTTAAGGGATGTCGGTTAGCCGTGAAAAGTTAACTTAGTGCTTCATTGGTGTTGTCTGTTTTGAATGTCAGTGTTGACCCTTCAAACACCAGGTCAAAACCTTTTTCAGCATGGAGCCCATGCCAGCGCCTGCCGCAGCAGATCATTGATATTGCCAGGGCATGACCCTGGTAATATAAACGCACTATTTACAACTGTATTCCCACCAGATAACCCGGCCATGTGTTGTGATTGATAATTCCTGTAGAACTGTTGATCATCATGAGTTGGTTTCCCAATGCCTGTTCTTTAATTGTACTCAGGTAGTGGTTAAGTGAGAGCCCGACAAACAGGTATTTTTTCTTCCATACTTTGCCAATACGCCCAATTACTGCGGTTCGGATATTGAACGCCTTTTCTAAATTTTTTGACCAATTAAGGTGTTGCACCTTTGCTCCCCAGGAGAAGAAATGAGTTTTGTTTTGAGGCCCTGAACGCATGGGAAACATGGTTACTTTATTGTATTTTATTCGTTCGAAGGCATAACCAAAAGCCCAAAGTGGTCGCGCATTTTGCGCAAATTCCGGATTGTAACTGAATATTAGTACGTTTTGATTAAACTTTTGATATCGGTCATCAAATGGCATTCGGTAAGGCGTATTGGAACAATTATAACAATTGCCGGTAGATTTGTCGACATTCAGTAGAAAGAGTTCATCCGCAGACAGTCTTAAAAACCCTCCGGTCGAACTAATGTTGAGTAGTCCTATGGGTATGCCACTACGCTGGCCTTCCGATGGAGGTTTTGCCTTGAAAAAGTTGATCAATCCGATCTGGGTGCCGCGCATTTCCCTGGATATATTGATCAGTCCAATCTGCGTACCGGCCATCAATTTTGATTTGTTGATCAATCCAATTTGCAAACTCCTATATTTCACCGGAGGGGTGGTTTTTTTACCAACCATTACCGTGTTTTTGTTAAACATTCCCAGTTGTATTCCAGCCAGTGCCCCATTGGTGGAGTTGATAAAGCCTGCTATTTGTATTCCACCCACCGATTTTACTGCGATGTTATAAAACCCTGCCAGTTGTAGTCCCGTGAGGTCTTTGTTGGAGATATTCCCCAGGCCCGCAATTTGGATACCCAATGATGAACCATAAACAATATTAAATACTCCACTTAACTGACCCCCGACCATATCGTCACGTACAAAGTTCTCAATGCCGGAAATCTGTATCCCGGTCAGCTTGGATTTAAACTCTTCTTCCACAATTCGATTTCGTTCTTCTCTGAGTGTCAGATTAATAAAGGCGTTTGCCCCGATGATATTGGCTATACCGGCGATTTGGATGCCTGTAGTTTGTTGTAGGCTGAGATTGGATATTCCGGCAAGTTCCAAATGTCTCGATCCGGCCGAAACGCCACTGAGGAGGTTAATTGAAAATTTATTAAAGTACCAACCTTCGTTTATGCCATTACTGCTTACGCCTGGCACAAGGGATATCTGAAAAGACCTGTCCTGATAACGCAGCCTTTTTACCTGCGCATTGATATTTGAAAAATATGTGACAATTAACAATAAGTAGCAATACTTCATGTTTCGTTTCAGGTTTAAAGATAAAGCCAATTACCTCTTCCTAAAACCAGGTGTTAACGTCTAATCATATTTCACGATCAGGAACACCTGTGGTTTATTAACGGAATAAGCTACTTTTTATTGTTTATAGATATTATTATGGTTGGTGAATTTGTAATCCCTCAACTACCCCAAATCAAGGATTTTTGGCCGCAATAAAAAAAACCGCCATTGGCAGGTGGAAAAAAGTTTTTGTCGAAAAGTGTTTGTACCACATTGATTACCCGGATTATAAATTTCCCTTGCTGAAACCAAATTTGGAAATCTTCGTATTTATAATTAACTAAATGGTTAAATTAAATAGTTAAATCTAATGGTTAACGCTCAAAAACATTCCGAAACAGCGCAAAAAATACTGGAAGCGGCCCATAAGGTCTTTGTGAAAAAAGGGATGTATGGGGCCAGAATGCAGGAAATAGCCGATGAAGCGGGGATCAACAAGGCCCTCCTTCACTATTACTTCAGAAGCAAGGCGCTGCTTTTTGATGCTATTTTTCAGAAAATATTCAGCCAGTTTTTACCCGGGATCCTTCAAATCCTTGAAGGAGAACAGAATTTTGAAGAAAAAATTAAGGTTTTTGTGGGTCATTACCTCGATCAGTTTGTTAACAATAAATATTTACCAGTATTTATCGTGAACGAGATACATCAGAATCCACAGCGGCTTTATGAAATGGGCCAGGCACTCCGGGGTTTACCCTCCAGCAGGTTTATTACACAATTAAAGGAAGGTATCGAGGCTGGAAAATACCTTCCGGTCACACCGGAGCATTTTATGATGAATATGATTTCGCTTACTATTTTTCCTGTTCTGGCCAGCCCCGTTTTAACTGAGATATTCAGTATGGACAGCCAGACTACCCGGCAGTTTTTTGAAGATCGAAAGAAAATAGTGCCGGAAATGATATTGAATTCAATAAGCACAAAGAAAATTAAAGGACATGAAGCGGATTAAGATCATAGGTTTCATATTAGTGTTTCTGTGGTTGACCCTAAATAGCTATGCAGATACACTCACGCTGCAACGATGCATAGATATGGCGCTGGAAAGGAGTGTGCTGTCGCAACAGCAATTATATAACGAATCTATTCGGGTGCTGGAGGAAAAAACAGCCCTTTCCTACCGAATGCCTCAACTCCATTTGCAGGGGCAGGCACACTACCAGTCTGATGTAGTGCAGTTTTCGGGTAATCCGGTGTTTGAATTGCCAGACATTCCAAAAGATCAGTACAAAGCTTACGTAGAGGTGATGCAACCGCTTTATGCCGGAGGTTCGATTGGAATAAAAAGCAGGCTGACAACAATGGAAAACGAGATAGGCCGGAAAGCGATGGAGGTGGACTTGTACAAAGTAAAAGAGGCGGTGACAGCCCTTTATTTTGGAATCTTGCTGACCGAAAAACAAGCGTCCCTGTTGAAGTCTACCCTGGAAGAATTGGACAGGCAGTATCAACTCATGGTTTCCCGGGAAAAGCATGGCGTAGTTCAGCGAAATTTCCTTGACCAGTTTGCCTTGCAGATTAAAAAAGTAAATGGACAGTTGCTGGAGATTAACTACAAATGGCAGTCTTTGCAGGCCATGCTGAGCAGTTGGACAGGAATCACCTTGACGAGTGATACAATGCTCCAAGTACCGGGCTTTTCGGAAGACAGGGGAGAAGAGGTTGTCAGACCAGAGGTAGAAATATTAAATGTCAGGGTGTCCTATATGGAAACTTTGACAGGCATTCAGCAAGCGGCAAAAAAGCCCAATCTTGTATTGTTTGGTCAGGGTGGAGTAGGGCGCCCTAACCCTTTCAATTTCTTTGAAACAGGTACAGCGGGTTTTTATATTGTGGGTCTCAGGCTAAACTGGAATATCTATGACTATGGACGGGTTAAACGTGCATTGGAGATTACTCGTTTGAAGCAACAAAACCTGATGACGAAACGGGACTTTCTTTCAGAAAATTTCTCAAGAGATTATAGGCAAAACGACCTGGAAACAAAAAAGTATATGGCACTGTACAATAACACGAAGGAGTCTATTGAGTTACAGGAACAAATTGTTAAAAGGGTAAAAAGTCAACTGGATAATGGAGTAGCAACCACCACTGACTACCTGCAGGAGATGAACACACTTTTGCAATTGCGTTTACAAATGGAGATACAAGATGTGCAGCGTTACCATTATTACTATAAATCACAACTAAGTCTTGGAACACTTTGAATTGAAGATTATGAAAATTTACTATATCGTGCTGTTTTTCGCCCTGTGGAGTTGTCATTCCACGACAGATTTGCCCGATGCGTTCGGTCATTTTGAAGCAGATGATGTGCTGGTTGCATCGGAGGTCAATGGTAAAATTATCATCTTGAATGCCATGGAGGGTAATGCTGTAAAGCAGGGTGATACCCTGGCAATCATTGATACCACACAGCTTTACCTTCGAAAAAAGCAGATTGAAGCAGGCATGGTTACGGTAAAGGCAAAGTTGAGGAATATCAGTAATGAACTGGCCGTTTTCGAAGAGCGCCAAAGCCACCTGGAAAAAGAATATCAAAGGGTACTGGCCCTGGTCGCAGACGGAGCGGCTACCACCAAGCAAAAAGATGACCTTGACGCAGAGATAAGTGTAGTGAAGCAGCAGATTAAAACAACGCGTACGCGGCTGCAAACAGCCAATGAAGGGATACTCAGTGAGTTACAGCCTCTTCAGGCACAGATAGATATCGTTGATGATCAATTAAGGCGGAGTGTTATCCGGAGTCCCCGTCACGGAACCGTGCTGGACAGGTATGTTGAACCCGGTGAAATTACGGCCTTTGGAAAGCCTATGATAAAGATTGCAGGCCTGGAAGAGTTGTATCTGCGGAGTTACTTTAGCGGTGAGCAATTAGGCCGGCTAAAGCTGGGCGGGAAAGTGTCTGTCCTGACCGATGGCCCGGAAGGCCTGAAGGAATATTCGGGCACTGTTTCGTGGATATCGGGAACAGCAGAATTTACACCCAAAACTGTACAGACACGCAATGAAAGAATAAATTTGATGTATGCTGTAAAAATCAAAGTATCTAATGACGGGGGACTGAAAATCGGTATGCCCGGCGAAGTTTTTATCAGTGAAGAATGAACCATTAACGATGAACAATGAACATCAGTGCGATTGAAGGGCATAGATTCTTTACGCTTGATTATCAGTGTCTAACTACTAATTACTTGCTACTAACGACTAAAAGATGATCTCGGTTCGAAACATATCCAAATCATATAACTCCACGGTGGGGATAAAAAGTATTTCTTTTGAAGTGAAGAAGGGGGAGCTGTTTGGATTGATCGGGCCGGATGGGGCGGGGAAAACCACGCTGATAAGAATTCTCACCACATTGTTGTTGCCGGATACGGGAAGCGCTACTGTGCTGGGACTGGATGTTGTAAAAGGATTTAAGGCGCTAAGAAAGAATATCGGGTATATGCCCGGGCGGTTCAGCTTGTATGAAGATTTGTCGGTGGAGGAAAACCTCAATTTATTTGCATCCATTTTTGACACTACAATACAGGAAAATTATGACTTGGTAGGTGATATTTACAGTCAGATTGAGCCTTTTAAAAAGCGGATGGCCGGAAAGCTTTCCGGGGGGATGAAGCAAAAACTGGCACTTTCCTGTGCCATGATTCATGCTCCGGAGGTGATCTTTCTGGACGAACCCACCACAGGTGTGGATCCGGTAGCAAGGAAGGAGTTCTGGGCCATGTTGAAAAAGCTAAAGGAAAGGGGAATTACTATACTCGTCTCCACCCCCTACATGGATGAAGCCGCATTATGCGATCAGGTCGCCTTGATGCAGGATGGGGAAATCATGCAGATCGATACTCCTCAAAATATTATTAGTCGTTTTGGAATGAAACTGTTTGCTGTGAGTAGTGATCAGCTCCATGCCCTGCCCCGTCTCCTGAGGCAATATGAGCAGTCCCGGACAGTTTTTCTGAGTGGGGATACCATTCACCTCACGATCAAAGGTGATATCGACATGGCCGGCCTTCAGACCTTTCTCTCGAACCATGGCCATCAACAAGTGGAAATAAAGGAGGTCAGCCCATCGGTGGAGGATTGTTTTCTTGAGCTACTGACTAAAATGAACCACCTATGATGACCCATTCAATAGAAGTTACAGATCTGACCAAAAAATTTGGTGTCTTTACTGCGGTAGACAACATTACTTTCTCGGTGAGTAAAGGTGAGATCTTTGGTTTTCTGGGGGCCAATGGGGCTGGTAAAAGCACGGCAATGCGCATGTTGTGCGGATTGCTCCGTCCGACATCCGGAACCGGAACGGTGGCCGGATTTGATGTCATCAGGGAAAGTGAAAAAATAAAAAAGAGAATAGGGTATATGAGTCAGCGCTTTTCCCTGTACGAAGACCTGACGGTACGGGAAAA
>JAOUKJ010000837.1 GCA_029882675.1 Cyclobacteriaceae bacterium | reverse complement strand
CGCCTGGGGTGACTACAATCTGGATGGCTATACGGACCTCTATGTCTGCGGGTACGTGAAATATGAATTGACAGACCCTGAAAATATCAGTTTACAGAACCAGGCTGAAGTGCCTTCAAGCCTTAATCCCTCCTCTTTCAGCCCGGAACGCAACCTGCTTTTCAAAAACAATAAAGACGGCACATTTAGTGAAGTAGCTGTCGCTGCAGGTGTAGAAAACCTCAATGGCCGTAGCCTGGCGGCCGCCTGGTGCGACCTGGATGAAGATGGCTGGCCAGACCTCTATGTCGCCAACGATGTGTCAGACAATGTCCTGTTTCGTAATTTAAAAGACGGAACCTTTGAAGATGTGAGCCACGCCTCACTGGTGGCTGATTACCGTGGGGCCATGGGGATTGCCATCAGCGACTGGGATAATGATGCGGACTTGGATATGTTCATTACACATTGGATTGCCCAGGAAAATGCTTTATACAACAATCTGAAATCACAACTGGGCCAGTCTGTCACCAACAGTCTGCGCTTTATGGATCAGGCTGACCGCTTTGGCCTTGGTCAAATTGCGCTGGACTACATTGGTTTTGGCACTTCATTTTTCGACTTTGATAACGATGGAAAAACGGATATTTATGTAGCAAATGGAAGCACCTTTCAGCAACGTGACAACAAACACCTGCTCATTCCTATGAAAGACCAGGTCTTCTGGAACAGGAACGCCAAAGAGGGTTTTTATGATGTATCCAAAGTGAGTGGTGAGTACTTCAGCAAGGAATATGTAGGTCGGGGATCTGCACATGCTGATTATGATAATGATGGAGACCTCGATATGTTTATTGTAAACAACAATGGCCCTGGCGTACTTTTAAGAAACGATGGAGGAAACAACAAGGCCTGGCTGAAAGTGAAGCTTACAGGTAAAGAAAGTAATTCCCGGGCCATTGGGGCAAGAATAAGAGTTGTCACCGGGCAGCATGTACAAATCAAAATAGCGGGCACACAGGGTTCTTATTTATCTCAGCACAGTAGCGTAGAACACTTTGGCCTGGGCACGAGTCAGCAGATTGACACCCTGGAAATTACCTGGCCTTCTTCCCATAAACAATATTTTTACGGATTACCGGTAAATCAGTATTTAAACCTGACCGAAGGGGGGGAAATAAAAGGACTAAGCATGGGTAAGCAGGATATAAAATCATTCTGGGAAACCTACAGGAAAGCCACCAGCCTTCGAATGGCCGGAAATTATACCGAAGCCGTAGTAAACTACGAAAAAGCCCTGACTTTAAACAATGCACATGAAGATGCCATATATTATTTAGGCAATATGTACCTGGAACTAAAGGAATATAAAAAAGCACAACAAACCTGGGAAAAGCTGGTAACAACAAATCCCAACAGTGCCCGGGCACATTATCAACTGGGAAACTTATATTTCCTGTATAAAGACAGTGATTATTTTAACCTTCCGAAAGCAGCGGTCGAATTCAAAAAAACCATTGCTATCAATAAAGACTTTTTACAGCCATTGCTCTATCTGGGACAAATTGCGCTCTTTGAAGGGCAGGATGAAGAGGCTCAACAGAATTTGTCATTAGTGCTGGTCTCCAATGAAAAAAATACAGAGGCTCACCTGCTCAATGGTTACATTGCCTGGAAGAAAGGAAATGCGGATAAAGCC
>JAOUKJ010000836.1 GCA_029882675.1 Cyclobacteriaceae bacterium | reverse complement strand
AGGAGTCTGTCACTAACCACAGGAAATGACCGTCCTATGCGCCGTGCGGCCTCATCATCTGACATCCCTTTTTGCCGTCCGGTAAGGATGAGCAGGGGTTTAAGGATAAAATAAATGATGGATGCTGCTGCGACAAGTACGAAAAATATAAAAAGTACCGTGCGTACGGCGGGTCCAAAGCGAAAAGTAAATTCCAGGGCATTAAGTATAAAATACAGGGCCATAAGACTGCCTCCGAGCAGAAGACTGCCCCTGAGCAATTGGTTGGCGTAATACCGGCGTTTAAATGCCCGCAATTCAGACCATACTTTATTTACATTCCCTTCTTTCATCATATCAACGTTTTCCCGATGAGCAAAATAGCTAAATTTTTTTCATACAACAGAAAATTTTTGCCTGCTATAACTCCTTTCCCCTGATGCCATCTTTTCAGCGGGTATCATTTTTTTTGCAGGACATACGCATCAGGCCATACATCAATATATACGGTTTGCTTTGATTATACGCTTTTAGTGACGGTTTAGTTTACCTGTAGTGAAAATTAGGAAAAGAAAATTTGGTTTGACTCTGCCCTCCCGGAAGCCAAAGAGATCGGATAATATAACTTATGTAAAAGGCATATAGGCATACACTGTATATATATTTGTAAATACATCTAAAATAAAATCATGCCAATTATTGTTTTTCCTGACCGGTTTTTATTTAATTCTTGTAGCGAATAAGTGGCCTTTAATTATCATTTAGCAATGTTTTACATATAATTGTAAATACAACTAAAAGTAAATAATAAATAAATAAAGTGCAACAAATCGATCAGCTAATGATTATATGCACCGGTGGATTGTTCTGGGTAGTTTGGTAGCTTGAGTTAATAATTTGATTACTTGTATTATATTTAATAGCTTTCTGCATGGAAAGACCTGACTTCCGGAGCTATATCTGCGGGTAAAGGAACCGAAGTCAATCGTTTTAAAGGAGTAATTTGGTAATTAACATATAAGCGATGAATAACCTCGAAACACTGATCTACCAGACAAGGATGGCACATTCCCTGACCAATAAGATAATCCACTCGGTTCCTTTTGATCGATGGGATGAAATACCGCAGGGCATAGAGACGAATGTGACCTGGCAGGCTGGCCATCTGATATTCAGTCAGCATTTTCATGCGATCATGTGCATAGCCGGTTTGCTACCGGAAATAAAGGAGAAAGTACCCTTACGGCAATTTGCAGAATGGTTTACTTTTGGAAGCAAGCCCGCGGATGTAGTTGGTAAAACTGAGGCGAAGATGTTAAAAGAGCAACTGGAATTAATACAGGCAAAGTCCATCGAAATCATATCTGCCATGACCATGGAAGAATTGGGCAGTGATTTGGAGCCCACCAAAATGCCGCACCCCATTGCTAAAACAAAACAGGAAGCACTATCATGGAACCAACAGCATATATTCTGGCATCTGGGCCAGTTGGGTATGTTGGTACGGGGACTGGGACTGAAGTATGATTTCGGACTTAAGAAATAGTAGGTAGTCGGCAGCCATGGAGTCGGAAGTTTTGCAGGGAGCACTTTATTTTGTGCTCAACATCACAGTGGGAATAACTTTTGATGGGTAAAATATGCTAGAAGCGAATGTTGAGCCATCAAAAAGATGAAAACGGCAAAGGCCGGCGCGACGAGGGAG
>JAOUKJ010000226.1 GCA_029882675.1 Cyclobacteriaceae bacterium | reverse complement strand
GTGGTGGTCGCAAATGATAAAATCTATACCCTTTTCAGTGGCACGATCTACTGAGGAAGAGGCCTTAATCCCGCAATCAACAGAAATAATAAGATCCACTTCATTATCTCCGGCAAAGTCGATGCCCTGATCAGAGATTCCGTAACCTTCTGTTTCACGGTCGTTGATATAATACATCACACCAGCCACATGCCTGATCAGAAAATTATACATCAGGGCTACCGCTGTGGTGCCGTCTACATCATAATCGCCATAGACAAGTATTCGCTCCTGGTTTCTTATTGCTTCGTGTAGTCGTTTAGCCGCCTTATCCATATCGGCCATGAGAAAAGGATCATGTAGATTTTGTATTTCCGGCCGGAAATAAGCACGAGCCTCCTCATATTCTTTTATACCGCGTTGTATGAGGACTGTCGCCAGCGGATGGCTAACATTGATTGCCTCAGCGAGTTTTTTGATGGCCTTTTTTCCCGGGGGGTCGTAATAAATCCATCGTTTCTCCATGCGCAATACCGAAAAGAAAAGGCAGCGGTTTACCAACCACTGCCATGTAATACTGTTTTATTTTACCTTATGAGCCGGGCTGACTTTCATTGATCACACCTTCCAACACATCTTTAATATCCACGCGGGCTCCATCTTTGTAAGGGACTATCCAGGCGTCTTTGACTCCCATTTCCCGGAGATACTTTTTAAAAGTGTCTGCTTCCCAGTAATCTCTAAACTGACCCAGTGTATATTTTTGGGTACCGTCTTCGTCAACATCCCCTTTAAAATTTTCACTTGCCTCAAAATACTTTGAGAGATCTTTATTACGGAATGCTCCTATCTGAACACGAAAGACCACACCATCAACCATGCGCGACACTCCTTCCATGGGCTGAGCTGCAGGCTTTGCTGCCAGTTGAGCCTGAAGGGTTGAAACCTGCCGTCTTGCTGCTGCCAGGTCTGATTTGGCCTGAGCCAACTGACTTTGTACATCTGCAATCTGCGCGTCTTTGTCACTTAGTTTTGACTTTAATGACTCTACCTCAGATGTCAGGTTTCCCACCTGCGTATTGAGTGCCTGATTGTCATCGGAAAGTTGTTTGAGGGCTTCGGGATTACCTTTGTATTCCTTGGCTTTCTTTTTCCACTCCTTCTTTTCCTTTTTGCCTAACTGGGCATGCGATTCAAAGCTGATAAAGGCCAAGACAATTACGAGTAATGCTAATGATAAATGTTTCATAGACTAAAAAAATGTAATTCCCGATAAAATTAGCAAAATTTACTTAAAAGATACAAAATATTAAAAATTATTCGTTTTCGGATCTTCGGTGACGACCCGAAAACGAAACAGTGTCTGCCCAAAATATCCTTAATGAAGCCCGCCTGTCATTTCTTCCGGCTTTACCCATTCATCAAACTCCTCGCCTGACAGGTATCCCAGATTTACAGCTTCTTCGCGCAGTGTAGTCCCGTTTTCATGGGCCGTTTTGGCGATTTTAGCAGCTTTTTCATAACCTATTTTCGTATTAAGGGCTGTAACCAGCATCAGTGAATTGTCCACATGTTTTTTGATGCTGGCATAGTTGGGCTCTATACCAATGGCACAGTGATCATTAAATGAAACACAGGCATCACCAATCAGCTGTGCAGATTGAATGAGGTTGTAGGCCATTACCGGCTTAAATACATTGAGCTCATAATGTCCTTGTGCACCACCTACTGACACTGACACATCATTACCCATCACCTGAGCAGCAACCATGGTCATGGCTTCTGCCTGGGTGGGGTTCACTTTACCCGGCATGATTGATGACCCCGGCTCGTTGGCCGGGATGATGATCTCGCCTATACCGGAGCGTGGACCGGACGCCAGCATGCGTATATCGTTGGCTATTTTATTGAGCGATACGGCCAGTTGCTTCAAGGCGCCGTGTGTCTCTACCAGTGCATCATGTGCCGCCAGGGCCTCAAATTTGTTTTCAGCACTTTCAAAAGGCAGGCCTGAAAATTCAGCGATCTTTTTGGCAACCAGTTCGGCATAGCCGGGAGGTGTGTTGATCCCGGTGCCTACGGCCGTGCCGCCGAGGGCCAGCTCAGCCAGGTGAGAAAGTGTATTTTTAACTGCACGCAAACCATGGTCCAGTTGGGACACATAACCTGAAAACTCCTGTCCCAGTGTGAGGGGAGTGGCGTCCATCAGGTGAGTACGTCCTATCTTCACAACCTGCATAAAAGCCTTTGATTTTTCTTTGAGTGTGTCACGTAACTTTTCCACACCGGGAATGGTGACATCTACTACCTTCTTAAATGCAGCAATGTGCATACCGGTAGGAAAGGTGTCGTTGGATGACTGCGATTTATTTACATCATCATTGGGATGGATGGTACGCGTGCCCGCGCCCAGCGTATTGCCCTCCAAAACATGGGCCCGGTTGGCGATCACTTCGTTTACATTCATATTGGACTGGGTGCCTGAGCCCGTTTGCCAGACTACCAGCGGAAACTGATCATCCAGCTTCCCTTCCAATATCTCATCACACACTTTGGAAATGAGATCACGTTTTTCAGCGCTAAGCACGCCCAGCTCACAATTGGTATGGGCAGCTGCTTTTTTCAGCCAGGCAAATCCATATATTATTTCTATGGGCATTGAAGCCGGCGCTCCTATTTTAAAATTGTTTCTGGACCGTTCTGTTTGGGCCCCCCAGTATTTGTCAGCGGGTACTTTGACTTCCCCCATCGTGTCTTTTTCTATGCGGTATTCCATCGTATTTTTCTTTCCCACAAAGGTAGTGGATCGGGGCCGGAAACGCTATTGCAAGCAGAAATTATTGCATTGTAAAACACTTCATAACCCATATCATTTATTGCCATGGGTCAATCCTTCATTCCCCCTGATTTTCGGGCTATTTATTATCCAAATCAGGCAATACAAAAGCATCCAGCGGGCTGGGTTGTTTCATCATTTCCTCCACATCTTCACTTTTGCGTGGGGCCATGGCCGAAAGTAATTCGTGGCCTTTTTTAGTGATGAGCAAATCGTCTTCTATGCGCACGGCGATAGACCACCACTTTTTGTCACAGGGACTGCCCTCGGGAATATAAATGCCCGGCTCTATGGTGATCACCATATTTTCCTCCAATAACCCATATTCCCCGTTGTCATGTACATCCAGGCCAATATGATGGGTACAACCATGGGGATAGTATTTATGGGGTATTGTAATGTTTTCAATGATGCCCAACTCAACAAGCCCTTTGTCAATAACATCGCGTGTGATCTGATATATTTCAGCAAAGGATGTCCCCGGACGGGCTGCCTGTATAGCCCTTTCCTGGGCTTCATACACCAGGTCATATATCAGTTTCTGTTCTTTAGAAAACTTTCCACTTACGGGTATTGTGCGTGTCACATCTGCCGTATAGCCACGATATTCGGCACCCAAATCCATGAGAATGAGCTCCTTATTACTGATCTCCGGTTTGTAATTATCGATATAATGGAGAATACAGCCATTATGCCCTGCGCCCACAATAGAGGGGTACCCCTCATATTCCGATCCGTATTTTTTAAATACAAACTCATGAATACCCTGTATTTCCCGCTCGGACATCCCGGGCCGCATGGCTTTCATCACTTCAATCTGACCAATAGCTGAGATATTTACGGCCTTTCTGAGCAGGTTGATTTCATCATCGGTTTTTATGCCCCGCAATTGTGACATCAGGTAATGGAGTTCGCTGAGGTCGATGTTTTGGGGCATGGGCTCAACCTGAAGGGAAGGGCTTGTAACAGAAGGATAACCCACTTTTTCTTTAAACTGGGCTATGAGGTCGTAAAGATCAGTATGGCGGGTATTGCGTACGTCATCCAGGAAATCATAAAAAAGGACTTTATCAAATTTGCTGAAATCAATGTCATAACGGGCAAACTCAGTATGATTAAAGGCGTGCTGTATTTTGAGCACATTGGCCACACCCTGGTCTCCCAACCGGCGGCCGGTCCACATTTCCGCAAATTCATCGCGGGGCTGAACAAAGATTATTTCATGGTATTCCTCCCCGGTGGGGGATTGTTGCTTTTCCTTAAAAATGAGCAAAACCGCATGGGGTTCCCGATAGCCGGTGAAATAATAGAAATCGGGATCCTGATGATAGACGTAATCGACATCGTTGGCGCGGTTGCGCACCGGGCTGGCAAAGAAAACAGCCACGGAATTTTCCGGGAGTTTTTCGCGTAATTTTTCCCGGCGTTCCTGATGAAATTCAGCGCTAAGCAAATCACCGGGCAGGTCATTGTCCTGTCCGGCGGCTATTATAAACGTTAATACAAGCGGGATAAAAAGAAGGTAACGGTATATTTTCATAATAGTGGCGCTAATTACGCCGCTATTATACTAAAATATTACCGTTTTCGCGTGCTTTTTTTAATACAGCGGTGATACCATTTTTATTAATGGTACGTAATGCTGAAGTAGAGACTTTAAGTGTAATCCATGAATCCTCTTCAGGAAGGTAAAACCTTTTCTTCTGAAGGTTGGGATAGAATTTACGCTTTGTTTTATTATTGGCGTGAGAAACGTTGTTTCCTACCTGGGGTCTCTTTCCTGTAATTTGACAAACTCTGGCCATCGCTACTTGAAACTTTGTGTAAAAAAATTTGGGAGTGCAAATATCGCTATATTTTTAAGTTCTGCAAACAGATCGCAATAAAATTAAAAGGTTTAATAAGCAGGAGGAATAAAACATTTATCAATTATCTTGCGTCTTTATAAGAAATAAGTCGAAGTATTTAGTGGCGGGACAGGATGTTAATGGGCTTTCTGTCAGGGAAATGCGTATAATTGAGTTGATTTTACAACTTCATGGTTGGCAACTGAACAAACATCAAAAACGCAATAAATGAGGAGAAATAATGAATAAGGATTTTATAAAGAACATATATAAGAGTCATGTAGCTTGTCCAAAATGCCCTTCACCGGCCAGGGTTTCTGCTTTTTTCAATGAGTTACTGGGAACACTTTTCCCTGATTTCGCCCAAATGGAGTTTACCTCTGAAAAAGAACTGGAACTTCATCTGGGCCGGTTACAATTGCAACTCGACCAGATATTCACCCGTAGCCCGGGCGCTTGCTCAAAAGATCCGGAGAAATATGCCGGTGAGTTTTTTGATGCACTGCCTGCTATTCACAGTAAGCTGATGGATGATGTGAAAGCCATGTTTGAAGGCGATCCCGCTGCTAAAACAGAGCGGGAAGTAATCCGCACATACCCCGGTTTTTATGCCATAGCGGCCTATCGCATCGCCCATAAATTACATGAACTGGGGGTGGTGATCGTCCCGCGGATCATCACTGAACATGCCCATGGAAAAACGGGTATAGATATTCATCCGGCAGCAAAAATAGGCGAGCATTTCTGCATCGACCACGGTACCGGTGTGGTAATCGGCGAAACCACCGTGATTGGCAACAGGGTAAAAATATACCAGGGTGTAACGCTGGGTGCGTTGAGTGTAAACAAGGAAGATGCGATAAAAAAGCGACACCCAACCATTGAAGAGGATGTAGTGCTCTATGCCGGGGCCACCATTCTGGGTGGGGAGACGGTGATCGGCAAAGGCAGTATCATAGGGGGCAATGTATGGATCATAAAAAGCGTACCTGCCGGATCGAGAATCTATTACCAGTCCAGAATGTACAACGCCAACACCGAAGAAACAGATCAATTGATTTATAAACACTAAGCATACTTTAATAATGTATATCGACGATGTTATTGGCGGAACGCCATTGGTACAACTCCAGCGAATACCTAAAAATAAGAACGTACAAATATTCGGGAAACTCGAAGGCCAGAACCCCGGGGGAAGTGTAAAAGACCGCCCGGCCTATTATATGATCAAAGGCGCACTGGAACGCGGTGAGATCAGGCCTGGTGATAAATTGGTAGAAGCCACCAGTGGCAATACCGGCATAGCGCTGGCCATGATGGCCCGACTGCTCAATGTGGAGATGACGCTCATCATGCCCGACAATGCCACCGCCGAAAGGGTGAAGACCATGAAAGCCTACGGAGCAAAAGTAATACTTACGCCGGCAGCAAAAAACATAGAATATTCGCGGGAACTGGCGGATAAAATGGCCGCGGAAGAAGGATACAGCATACTAAACCAGTTTTCCAATCCCGATAATTATAACGCACATTATAAAACAACCGGCCCGGAGATATGGAAGGACACTGCAGGGAAAATCACCCACTTTGTATCGGCCATGGGTACCACGGGCACCATCATGGGTGTGAGCCGATACCTGAAAGGACAGTCAGCAGATGTTCAAATTGTGGGATGCCAGCCCGATGGCGAGTCCAGCATACCCGGCATCCGGCGGTGGTCTCCGGAATTTCTGCCGGCTATTTTTGAGCCGGAACGCGTGGACAGGACGATAGATGTAAGTCAGGAAGAGGCTGTAAAGATGTCACGCCGGCTGGCCGCTGAAGAGGGTATTCTTGCCGGAATGTCAAGTGGTGGGGCACTGGCCTGCGCTTTGAAACTGGCCGAAGAACTGGACAGCGGATTGATCGTATTTATTGTCTGTGACCGCGGTGACCGGTATTTGAGCTCGGATTTATTTGAAGGGTAGGAAGAGAGATTATAGACCTTACTCGTGAAGAAATGGATGGGGGAGACAGCAGGGAGTGGTATTCCCTTTTTAATATTGTCACCTT
>JAOUKJ010000835.1 GCA_029882675.1 Cyclobacteriaceae bacterium | reverse complement strand
ACGAATGATTTCTAATTCCCGTTTTTTTTTAGTTTAATATGTCTTTTATGTATGAAGGAGATTTTAATTATTGATGATAACAAGGTCAATTTACTGGAATTAGAGCAACTCCTTAAAGACCCTGATTATAGCCCGGTGACCCTGGCCGATCCTGACAAAATTTGGTCACAATTAATATTGAAGGTTCCCGACCTTATTTTACTCGAAATTCAGATGTCCGGCAAGGATGGGATGAGCGTACTAAAAGAGCTTAAAGCCCATGCCGAGTATAAAATGATTCCGGTAATCATGATGAGCCGTGAGGCCACTGAAAACATAGTGGCTGCCTGTTTTGAATTCGGGTTTTATGTGCCAACCTTATTATTTACCCCATTCGTGGGATCCACCACTGTTTGTTCCTTCCCGCAGTTGCTCATTGATGGGAATAATGGCATGTTAATCTTATTGCGCTCGCCCGGTCTGTTTTGCAGCCTCCGTTAAATAATTGATAAAAAATGCTTAATTTTGCGCCTAATAAAAAAACAAACCCATGATACTTTTTAACAAACAACGTCTATTTTACACCCTCATACTAGTGGTATTTACTGCAGTACAGATTTCTTGCAGCACTCCTGCTACGAAAGAAAAAGTGGCAATGGATATTATGAAAGAAAATATTATCCCACAGCCTGTTTCTATTGAGGCAACCAACAGTTCTTTTGAGCTCACTGCCGAATCGGACATCTATGTAGATGCAGGCTCGGAAGCAGCCATGTCTGTGGCTCAATACCTGGCTGATAAGCTTAATCCTTCCACTGGCCTGGGACTGGAAGCAAAACCAACAAATGAGGCTCCGGATGCCGGAAACATATACCTGACCATTTCAGGTGCGGATACTCAACTTGGCGAAGAGGGTTATAACCTGGCAATCGCTGAAGAAGGGATTACGTTATCGGCTAATACACCTGCTGGATTGTTTTATGGTGTACAGACGATACGTCAGTTACTACCTGCAAAAGCAGCAATGAATACTGCACAAGAAGGCCCCTGGTTAGTGGCTACCGGCATAATAAAGGATCAGCCTGCCTATGAATACCGGGGTGTGATGCTTGATGTATCACGCCATTTCTTTTCTGTAGAAGATGTAAAAAGATACATTGACCTGATCGCCTTATACAAAATGAATGCCATGCACCTTCACCTTTCTGACGATCAGGGCTGGCGGATAGAAATTAAATCGTGGCCCAACCTGACTGCCCACGGTGGCAGCACCCAGGTAGGTGGCGGCGAAGGTGGTTTTTATACTCAGGAACAATATAAGGATATTGTAAAATATGCACAGGAAAGACACATTATCATTGTGCCTGAAATTGATATGCCCGGACACACCAACGCTGCTTTGGCATCGTATGCCGAACTCAACTGCGATGGTAAAGCCACAGAACTATATACGGGCACCGAGGTAGGATTCAGCACCTTTTGTACCGACAAAGAGATTACGTATAAGTTCATAGACGATGTAGTGCGTGAAATTTCCGAAATGACACCTGGCCCCTATTTCCACATTGGTGGCGATGAGTCGCATGTCACTCCCATGGAAGACTATATTCCTTTCGTCAACAAAGTGCAGGAAATAGTGGCAGCACATGGTAAAAAAGTATTGGGATGGGATGAAATAGCCAACGCCAGCCTTCAGGACGATACCTTT
>JAOUKJ010000834.1 GCA_029882675.1 Cyclobacteriaceae bacterium | reverse complement strand
TCCAATGTAGAACCTGTTGATTTTCTCAGAATAAAGGACATATACTGTATACATAATAAAAAAAGCCCGGCATTGCCAGGCTTCTGCTCCCCTTCTTGGACTCGAACCAAGGACCTACTGATTAACAGTCAGCCGCTCTAACCAACTGAGCTAAAGGGGAGTATTTAATACAATTTCAACATTTCAACCTCCCCTTAATTCCGTTATCCTTCTTTTAAGGAAATCGTTGTCAGCCGCTCCAACCCCCCGATACTTCGGGGTGAGCTAAAGGGGAGTATTGAAATCTTTTTCTTTTCTTCAGTATGGTTGCTGAAAATCGGAGTGCAATATTACCTGTTCGTCCTGATATTTGCAAAGCACTTTCGTAAAAAAAATAAGTTTTTTTTATTTCAAGGCCTTACACCTGCCATAAAGGGTTTTATGAAGGGTCGTCAGGAAAGAAATTTTTATTAATCAATAATTTTCACACATCTCCTTAACATTATAATCTAACTCCTGTTTATACACTGACCGACTAATATGTTTAGTGTAAACATAATGAGTAAGAATATGGATTTGCATGAAGGTGAGTTGTATCTGGTGAAGCTTAAGGAGTGGCCAGGCAGCATGAAGAGGGAATACAGATTGGGTCGCTTTCTGGGTTATGGGAAGGATCATTACGACTGGATTGGATGTACTTATGCCCGGGAAGAAACATGGGACAATGAAGAGGTAGAGTGGTGCATTTTGCTGGACTATCTTAAATATCTTCCTGTTCTTTTTAAGGAATAAAGAAGGGAGCGCCTTCTGAAAATGAGTAAGCCTTTCAATGGCAAGTATTGGATAAAGTCGGGGGAATACGTCATATGGATTTGAGGAGTTTATGAAAGAATTGAAACTGTCTGTTTCTATAAAACCCCTTTTTTTCGTACCATTGCTTTCTGATCCAAACCTGCAAAAAAATGAAGAAGCTCAATGTGGTCCTTTATGGATTTCTTTTATTGCTGACAGTTGCATGCAATAAAAAAGCAGAACAAGACCAACCGGTGGTGGGTGAAATACCTACCCGTCCCAATATTATCTTTATCATGTCTGATGATCACGCCAAAAAGGCCATCAGTGCTTATGATAAAAGCCTGATATCAACTCCCAACCTCGACCGGTTGGCCAATGAAGGAGCCCTGATCAGGAATGGTTTTGTTACCAATTCAATATGTGCACCGGCCCGGGCGGCTATACTTACCGGTAAATACAGCCACCTGAATGGTCTTCGTGATAACCGCGATCGTTTTGATGGCAGTCAGTTGACTTTCCCCAAACTTTTTCAGCAGGCAGGATATCATACCAGCATCATCGGAAAGTGGCACCTGAAGACTGAACCCACCGGTTTTGATTACTGGAATGTGTTGATCGATCAGGGCGAATATTACAATCCGCGCCTGGTGGAAATGGGTGATACTACCCGCCCTATGGGGTATACTACGGATATTATAACAGACAAGGCCCTGTCCATATTGGACAGTGTGTCGGGAGACAAGCCTTTTATGATGATGGTGCATCATAAGGCGCCCCACCGCAACTGGATGCCCAATACAAAGCACCTGGGGCTGTTTAAGGAAGACCTGCCAATACCGGAAACATTGTTTGATGACTATGAAGGACGGCAGGCTGCTGCTGAACAGGACTTAAGCATAGACCGGATGTATCTG
>JAOUKJ010000833.1 GCA_029882675.1 Cyclobacteriaceae bacterium | reverse complement strand
AAGGGTGGCATCCAGTGTTTCAGTATCAGCAGTATCAATGCCTGTCCGTTCGCTGCCCGTATCTATTTCTACCCATAAGCTACATTCATTTTCCAGATTTTGTGCCAGAAAACGGGCTGTGTTGGGGTTGTCCACCATAAGTATTAATTTCTGGCTGATCATGAGTTTGTTGACAGCGTCTATCTCCCGTATGTTAAACGGAATGGCGATGGTAATGTCCTCCCATTCACCTGCAAAGTACGCAGCCATAGTGACTGATGAAACAGTGATGTTCTTCACGCCCGCGGCTTTATACCATTCGCCAATGGCCCGCGACTGGTGTGTCTTAAAATGTGGTCGAAACAATACTTCACTTTTACTGGCCTTTTTGGCCATCTTAAAAATATTTTTCATACACCGCTCTTTGTCTATCAAAAGCGTAGGCTGGGTTATCTTTAATGGTTCAGGCATATTTATCTGCTATAAAAACACAAAGTTGTTCAAGGTATATCTTATCCGTTAAATCAAAATCGGCCAATTGGTCAGAATCGACGTCGAGTACCATGCTGACAATGCCGTTTTGAATCACCGGCACGACAATTTCCGATCGTGAGGCACTGTTGCAGGCAATATGCCCGGGAAATTTTTCAACATCATCAACAATGATGGTTTTTCTGTCCTTCCATGCTTTACCACATACACCCTTACCAAAGGAGATTCGTGTACAAGCCACCGGCCCTTGAAAGGGCCCCAATACCAATTCATTATTTTTAACCATATAAAATCCCACCCAGAAAAAGCCAAAGGCCTGATGAAGGGCTGACGCAACATTGGCCAAATTTGCAACGATGTCTGGTTCTCCTTCCATCAATGCCTTTATCTGGGGTAGTAACTCCTGATATTTTTCTTCTTTTTTGGTTGAAGACCATTTTATTTCATGCGCCATCGCGGTAGTAAATATTTAATTCGTCACTGCCCAGTGAGCTTTTAACGGGTAAAAGCCCTTTTATTTGAGGAGCTGTTATTCCTTTTTCAAATATTTTATTGGATTTAAAAACCCGGGCCTCGTCCCACAGTCCAAGGTCAATAAATGAGCGCAGCAATGTTGCCCCGCCTTCGATGATTACTGATTGTATATCGCGAGAAGCCAAATCGGTAACCAATTGTTCCAGGTATTGCTCCGGATTAAGTTTAATATATTCCAGATTTTCATGCTTATCGGCTTTCAGGAGATTGTAATACAACGTAGATACTTTCCCATCGAAAAGCTGCAGGTTTGAAGGCAATTCCAAGTGCCTGTCCGTCACTATACGCAACGGATCATTGCCTGTCCAGTCGCGCACAGTAAGTGCAGGATTGTCATACCTGGCCGTATTTTTCCCCACCATAATGGCTGGCTCTTCACTGCGCCATTTATGTACCAGTTTTCTGGAAAGGGCATTACTAATCCATTTCGAGCTATAGTCTTCCCGGGCAATGAAGCCATCATGTGTACGGGCCCACTTCAATATAATATAAGGCCGTTTTTTCTGCTCAAAGGTAAAAAATCGTCGATTCAGAAAAAGCCCTTCCTCAGCCATTAGGCCGGCAGATACTATTTTTCCAGCCTGACGAAGTATTTCCAGCCCTCTGCCATCCACTTTTTTACTTGTATCGATATTCGCAATCACTACTTTTTCCAGGGGTAAACCTGCCAACATATTTGCACAGGGA
>JAOUKJ010000832.1 GCA_029882675.1 Cyclobacteriaceae bacterium | reverse complement strand
CATCAAGGCAATTTGAAGTGCATCCGTACCATTTCCACAAGGTGCCACTTTTTTCGCTCCGGTGTAGGCTTCCAGCGCAGTGCCAAATTCCCTGACCTGGGGGCCGTTGATAAAGGCTGAACTCATGATCACCTCACGGATGCCGGTCATGACTTCCTCTTCAATTTCCAGGAATTGACCCTGCAAGTCGACCATAGGTATCTTTCGGTCTGTCATAAGCGCCCGTCTACCATATCCCGTGGAAGAAAAGATTTAATATCATATATAATACCCGTACCATTGGCCAGGCTTTTGATGTCCATATCCCGAAATGCCTCGTGCGATACGGCCAGGACTACCGCATGGTAAGTATCCACCGGACTTTCTGTAAGTTCAATCCCATATTCCTGTTTCACTTCTACGGTATCTGCATAAGGATCATAGACATCGACCTCTATTCCAAATTCTTTAAGTTCCCGGATCACATCGATGACGCGGGAGTTTCTAATGTCAGGACAATTCTCTTTGAAGGTAATACCCATGACCAACGCCCGTGCCCCCTTGATCATATTACCTTTCTGGTTCATGAGCTTTACTACTGAGCTGGCCACATACGGCCCCATATTGTCATTAATGCGTCGGCCTGAAAGTATCACTTGCGGATGATGTCCAAGGCTTTCCGCTTTATAGGTAAGGTAATAGGGATCCACACTAATGCAATGGCCACCTACCAATCCGGGACGGAAAGGTAAAAAATTCCACTTGGTACCCGCAGCTTCCAGCACATCCAGGGTGTCGATACCCATTTTGTCAAAAATAAGGGATAATTCATTGACGAAAGCGATGTTCAGGTCACGCTGTGAGTTTTCAATAACTTTAGCGGCTTCTGCCACTTTAATCGACGCTGCTTTATGCGTGCCTGCGGTGATGATGGTTTTGTACAAATCATCCACCTCGTCGGCAATTTCAGGCGTACTTCCGCTGGTCACCTTTTTTATATTGGGCAGACGGTGTACTTTATCACCTGGATTGATTCTTTCCGGAGAATAACCACAGAAAAAATCTACATTATATTTCAAGCCACTTATTTTTTCCAGTACCGGTACACATTCTTCCTCCGTACATCCCGGGAAAACGGTCGATTCATAGATCACTATATCACCCTGCTTCAATACCTGGCCTACTGTTTTGCTGGCACTTCTTAAAGGCCCCAGGTCGGGGGTCTTAAAATTATCTATTGGAGTTGGCACAGTAACTATATAAATTTGTGTGTCCCTGAGTTTATCCAAATCGCTGGCATAGCTTAAGAATTCGGCTTCTTTCAATTCCTCCGGTTCGACTTCATCAGTTCGGTCATGGCCGTTTTTCAATTCATCGATACGCTTAATGTTGATGTCAAACCCAATAACTTCTCTGGATTTGCCAAACTCAACAGCCAGTGGTAATCCCACATAGCCCAACCCGATCACGGCTATTTTTTTTGATTGCATATTGTGTTGCCTGTTAATTCGAGGCGCAAAGATATATATTTTACCTTTATTGAGTATAGGATATGGGAATTTTTGGGTAATTGGGAAATTGTTTAACTGGGGAACTGGGTAACTGATTTGTACGTGGTATTAAAATCATGTTCATCATTTAAATCATGATTCAGGCAAAAGAGTAAATGGCAAACAAAATAAGCTAAAATGAACAATTTTATTCTCCATCTTTTGAAT
>JAOUKJ010000831.1 GCA_029882675.1 Cyclobacteriaceae bacterium | reverse complement strand
GCACCCGGCGGTATACGTGATCCTGTTGCCTTTCATTGGTATTACCTTTGATATCATTGCCACCTTTGCCCGTAATAACATCTTTAACTACAAGATGGTGGTCTATGGCGGTATGGGCGGCATCGTGCTGCTGGCCGGTGAGGTTTGGGTTCATCACCTGTATGTTAGTGGTATGCCGGACTGGATCCGTGTCGGCCAGATGGTGACCACTTTATTGATCAGTGTACCGGTGGGGCTGTTATTTATCGGTCTGATCGGTACCCTGTATCGCGGTGCAATTATCTTTACTACTCCGATGCTGTACGCGCTGGCTGTGGTGTTCCTGATGTTGATTGGTGGTCTGACCGGTATCCCGCTGGCCATGGCCTCACTCGATCTGCATTTGTCTGACACCTATTTTGTGGTGGGACACTTCCACTATGTTATGGCGGTGGCGGGTACCTTTGCTATCTTTGGCGGTATTTATTATATGTATCCGAAAATGAGTGGCAAGATGTACAGCGAGACCCTGGGCAAGTGGGGCTTCTGGCTGACATTTGGTGGTGTAAACGTTGTCTTCATGACCATGATGATCTCCGGTGTTGATCTAAGCATGCCCCGTCGCTACTGGGACTTCTATCAGATCGACGGCATGGAATATTATCAGCATATTATGAGTGCCGGCACGGTATTCATTGGCCTGGGTGCCTTACTGACCTTAATCAACTGGATCCAGGGTTTGATGAATGGTCAACCTGCCGGGAACAACCCCTGGGGTTCACGCTCACTGGAATGGACCACGGCCTCACCGCCACAGCATGGTAACTTTGCCGAGATTCCAAATTTGAGTGAAGACTGGTCACCCTATGGGTACGGTACTAAAAAATAGTAATTGTTGCTCTTAGCGTTCATTAACGCGATAAAGGCCCCCTTGATTGCAAGGGGGCCTTTTTTTATGTTTTGTCATTTGGTAAAAACGTCAATTTTCATTAGTGGAAAATTGGACAGACGCTCACCTTGCTAGTGTTATTTAGCCTTGTTCCTGAGTTGAAGGGCATGCCTGTTTCCTTTTTTCGCAGGGTAACGCAAGGCATGGCGGATAAGCCATTTGGTTTCTTTGCTGGCATCGCTAAGCCAGCGCTCACATATTTCAAATACAATATCCGGATGGTCTTTTGCTATATCACCCAGACTGTTTGCAACACTGCGGCGTACATAGCTGCTGAGATCATTTTTTAGTGATTCCAATATTGGCAGTACCGGCGATGGATCTTGAACAAAGTCAGGAATTCTAGGGGCCCATGGAAGTCGGGGCCGAGAACCTTCAGAACATAGACGCCGAACATGCGGGTCGGGATCGGATACCCATTCCAGCAAACGCGATAGCGTGCGATCCTGGTGTTTTATTAGAAATGGCCGAATAGAAAACTCGGATGTATTTCGTTTTGTCAGTTCATACTGCGCATTCATGGAAATATCAAACGGATCGTCGCCTCCGTTGTATTTTTTATCCAGTCCATATTCTGAAATAAAACAACTATGTGGCTGATAAAATAAAACCGCGAGACCAAGCCCCTCTGTTGCACTATTTGGCGGTGTCAGTGAATCAAGGATGACTTTAATTGCCTTGTCATATTTTTCGGGTAAATGGTTTCGAAGCGCTCTGGCAATATGTTTACCCCGTTGCATGAATTCCATTGAATAAAGATTTTCTAGTGC
>JAOUKJ010000003.1 GCA_029882675.1 Cyclobacteriaceae bacterium | reverse complement strand
ATCCATCTATAAAACTTTGTATGGCATAAGAAACATCACCTATTCTTTTACCATAAACAGCTTCATCGATGCCTTTATACAGTGATTGTTCCGTTATACGAAGAAGATTTTTTAGATCTTCGTCAACTTCACCTACACCATAAGTATACGCGGAGTCACTATGGAAACCTTTGTAATATACACCACAATCAATGGATACTATATCACCACTTTTCAACATATAATCGCCCGGTATTCCATGTACAACCGCTTCATTTACGGAAATACAAAGGGAAGCAGGAAATCCATTATAATTCAGGAAGGAGGGTTTACCATTGTGATCGTGAATAAACTCATTTGCGATTTTATCCAATTCACGCGTCGTGACACCTTCCTTAACACACCTGGCGACTTCACCATGTGCTCTACCCAGGATATCAGCTCCTTCCTTTATTAAATCAATTTCCTCCGTCGTCTTATAATTAATCATCAAAGACTAGGCTGCAGCAATTTGAGAACGTCCTTTAATTCTACCAGATTTCATCATTCCTTCATAATGGCGCATCAACAAGTAACTTTCTATTTGTTGTAGGGTATCCAGAATAACACCTACCATAATAAGTAATGATGTGCCACCGTAAAATTGGGCAAAATTCGCACTTATGCCGGCTTGTACGGCAAAGGCGGGTAATACCGCAACTAAGGCTAAAAATATTGACCCTGGTAGTGTAATTCTGGTCAATACATTATCTATAAATTCAGAGGTCGGTTTACCTGGTTTAATCCCGGGAACGAAGCCTCCGTTACGTTTCAGATTATCAGCAATATCGTTTGGATTTACAGTAATCGCTGTATAGAAGAAGGTAAATACTAAAATAAGTACCCCAAAAAGTAAATTATACTGCCATGAATAGGGATCAGAAAAAGCTGATCCTATATATGAAGCAATATCAGAACTGTCACTCCACAAACCTGCCATCAGTGGTGGAATAAACATTAGCGCCTGCGCGAAAATAATTGGCATTACTCCTGAAGAATTTATTTTCAAGGGCAAATAATCTCTTTTTCCACCGTATAATTTACTACCTATGACCTGTTTGGCATATTGGATGGGTATTCTTCGCGTTGCTTGTGTCAATAACACCACGCCCATGACGACAAAGAACAAAGCTACAATTTCAAGGACAAACTGAAGCATTCCACTAAATCCTTTTAAGGTAGCTTCCGCAATAATTGATCCCGGGAAGCGAGATATAATACCAATCATAATAAGCATGGATATTCCGTTCCCAATACCTTTATCAGTTATTTTCTCTCCTATCCACATACAGAACATGGTTCCAGCCACAAGAATAATTACGCTGGAAATTCTCCAGAAAGCACCACCATAAATGATCGCTTCGGCAGGTATGGCTGCCATTACATAACTAAATCCCTGCGCAGAAGTAATTGCAATAGTAAGTACTCTTGTAATCTGTGTAATTCGTTTTCGTCCAGATTCGCCTTCTTTCTGCATTTTCTGAAAGTACGGCACTGCCACGGTGAGCAATTGCACTACAATAGAGGCAGAAATATAGGGCATTATGCCTAATGCAAAAACAGAAGCCCGGCTAAATGCACCACCCAGAAATGTATTTAAAAAATCGAAAATATCTTTACCATCGCCGGATGAGCCAGCTACCTGCTCCAGTATCAATGGGTCAATGCCTGGCAAAACGACAAAAGAACCTAATCTAAATATGATAAGTAACCCTAAAGTATTCAGGATTCTTACTCTTAAATCTTCAATAGAAAATATGTTCTTTATGGTGGTAAACAATTTTTTCATAATTACAACTTAGTTGCTGTTCCGCCTGCCTCTTCGATCGCTTTAATAGCTGAAGCCGAAAAACCGTGCGCTGTTACATTTATTTTAATATTCAATTCCCCGTCAGCCAAAATTTTCAGACGGTCATTTTTTCCACAAAGTCCTTTATCTCTAAGTACATCAGGAGTAATGTCCGTAAGATTAGCCCTTTCTGCTAATATTTGCAAAACATAAAGGTTAATTGCTTTATATTCTACCCTGTTGTGGTTTTTGAAACCAAATTTAGGGACTCTACGCTGCAAAGGCATCTGACCACCTTCAAAACCTAATTTCTTTGAATATCCTGAACGTGACTTAGCACCTTTATGTCCTCTTGTAGAGGTACCTCCTCTGCCTGAACCTTGTCCACGGCCAACCCTTTTGTTGTTCTTAACAGAACCTTTTGCCGGTGTTAATAAATTTAATTTCATTGCTATAATTGGGTTACTTCAACCAAGTGGCTTACTTTATTAATCATTCCTTGTATTTGCGGGGTAACTTCCACTTCTACAGTTTTGCTTATTTTACCAAGGCCGAGTGCTTTAATAGTCTCCTTTTGCCTCGATGGTCTTTTTATTGTACTGCGTACTTGCTTTATTATAACTTTAGCCATCTGATTATCCGTTAAAAACCTTAGATAAAGAAATACCTCTGAACTGAGCAACAGTATAGGGATCTCTCATATTTATTAATGCCTGAAAGGTCGCTTTAACAACATTATGCGGATTACTTGAACCTTTAGATTTTGCTAAAACATTATGAATTCCTGCACTCTCAAGCACAGCTCTCATTGCACCACCCGCTATAACACCTGTACCAGGTGCTGCAGGTTTAAGCAACACGAATCCCCCACCATATTTACCAATACCTTCATGTGGCACTGTACCGTTGATAATGGGAACTTTCACCAGGTTCTTTTTCGCATCATCAATACCTTTTGTAATGGCATCAGTTACTTCATTGGCTTTACCCAAACCATATCCAACAACACCATGTCCATCACCGACGACTACAATAGCTGAGAAACTGAACCTTCGTCCACCTTTAACAACCTTGGCTACTCTTTTTATAGCTACGACCTGTTCTTTAAGGTCGATTTCACTTGCTTTTACTTTCTTTATATTGCTTTGAGACATAATAATTTAAAGTTTAAGGCCACCTTCCCTGGCACCGTCAGCCAAAGCTTTTACTAAGCCATGATATCTGTAACCGCCTCTGTCAAAAACTACAGTAGCTATTCCGGAAGCTAATGCTTTTTCAGCTATTTTTTTACCAACTTCTTTAGAGTCTTCAACTTTAGCGTTGGTTTTAACACCCAAATCAAAAGAAGAGCTTGAAGCAATCGTCTGACCTAAGTCATCATTAATTACTTGCGCATATATTGCCCGATTACTTTTAAATACAGATAACCTCGGCTTTTCAGCTGTCCCTTTAATTTTTCTTCTGATCCCTAGTCTCAGACGTGTTCTTCTTTCTAATTTATTTAAAGGCATAATCTATTCTATTTAGCTACCTGCTTTCCAGCTTTTCTTCTTACTATTTCACCTACAAAACGTATACCTTTACCTTTATACGGCTCAGTTTTACGTAGAGACCTGATTTTTGCAGTTACCTGCCCCAGCAATTGTTTATCAATTCCTTCCAATGTAACAATCGGGTTTTTTCCCTTAAGCGTTTCTGCGCCCACCTTTATTTCAGCAGGCAAAGCAACATGAATATTGTGTGAATATCCCAGGCTTAATTCCAAAACATTACCCTCTGCGCTTGCTTTATATCCTACACCTTGCAATTCCAACTGGCTTTTATAACCTTCATTTACACCTATGATCATATTATTGATCAGTGAACGATACAAACCGTGCAGAGACTTATGTCTTTTTTGCTCAGTGGGCCTTTTAAGGACTATCTGTCCATCCTCTTCACTTATATCAAATGAAGTATCAATTATTTCAAATAATTCTCCTTTGGGCCCCTTTACACTAAACTTTCCCGTTGTCGTATCAAAAGTATATGATACACCTTCGGGTACATTAATTGGCTTTTTACCGATTCTCGACATTTCTAATTCTTTTTAATACACGTAACAAAGTACTTCTCCACCGATGTGCAGGTTTCTTGCTTCTTTATCCGTCATTATACCTTTCGAGGTGGACAGAATGGCTATTCCTAAACCATTTAACACCCTGGGCATATTTTCGGCATTGGTATATTTTCTTAAACCTGGCGTACTTGCCCGTTCTAGTTTTAATATCACCGGTTGCTTCGTATCCTTATTATATTTTAAGGCTATTTTTATTTGTCCCTGGCCATTATCTGTTTCATCAAATCTATATTGAAGGATGTAACCTTTTTCAAAAAGAACTTTGGTTATTTCCTTTTTAATATTTGAAGCAGGTACTTCCACTACCCGATGCCCGGCATTTTGCGCATTTCTCAACCTTGTTAGATAATCTGCTATAGGGTCTGTGATCTTACTCATATTTTATTTTTTTCCATTGCTCAAAATTGGGGTGCAAAGATAAGCAACTAATTCAATTTGTAAAAATGAAAATAATATCTTCTACCAACTTGCCTTCGTAATGCCTGGTATTTTACCATCTGCAGCCATTTCTCGGAAAGTTACTCTTGAAATTCCAAATTTTCTCATGTAACCTTTAGGCCGTCCTGTTAATTTGCATCTATTATGCAACCTGACTGCCGAAGAGTTCTTAGGTAGTTTATCTAAACCAGCCCAATCACCGGCTTCTTTTAAAGCTTTTCTTCTAGCTGCATATTTAGCAACTAATTTTTCCCTTTTAATTTCGCGGGCTATAAGTGATTTTCTTGCCATATCAATTAATATTTTTACTTGCAAAAGGCATTCCCAACGCCTTTAAAAGTTCAAAACTTTCAGTATCCGTATTAGCGTTGGTCACAAACGTGATATCCATACCGCTAATCTCATTTATTTTCTCGATACTAATTTCAGGGAAAATGATTTGTTCTTTTACACCTAAGGTATAATTACCCCGCCCGTCAAAACCTTTATCTTTTACTCCACGAAAATCGCGAACCCTGGGCAATGCTATATTCAGCAGACGATCCAAAAATTCATACATTCGCTCGCCTCTTAAAGTGACCTTAGCCCCAATTGGCATTCCCTCTCTAAGCTTAAAGTTAGACACTGATTTTTTTGCCAGTGTAGCTACTGCTTTTTGACCGGTGATCGTAGATAACTCTTCTACACCTGCATCAACGAGCTTTTTATCACCGGTGGCATTTCCAATGCCTTTGTTTACACAAATCTTGGTGATTTTAGGCACCTGCATAATTGACTTATAGCCAAATTTTTCCTGTAATGCAGGTACAATCTCTTTTTGATAAATATCTTTTAACCTGGGATTAGACATTTTTGATAATTTCTCCTGTTTTCTTAGAATAACGCTGTAATTTTCCTTTTTCATCAAGCTTCCGTCCCACTCGGGTAGGGTTACCTGTGGCCGGATCAATAAGCATAAGATTGCTTAAATGGACATGCGCTTCGGTATGCTCTATTCCTCCTTCCGGTTTGGTAGCCGAAGGTTTCACATGCTTAGTTACCATGCGAACGCCTTCTATAATCGCCGCATTTTTTGCTTTAATCACTTCAAGCACTTTTCCGGTTTTACCCTTATCGTTTCCCGTAAGAACCTTTACGGTATCACCTTTCTTGATATGCAGTTTATGCTGTTTCTTTTTCATAATCCTTATTTATAATACTTCCGGGGCTAAAGAAACTATCTTCATGAATTGTTTTTCACGTAATTCACGAGCTACTGGCCCAAATATACGTGTACCACGGGGTTCATCATTGGCATTGAGCAAAACAGCAGCATTATCTTCAAAACGAACATAACTACCATCTTTTCGCCGCACTTCCTTTTTTGTTCTCACAACCACAGCCCTGGACACTGTACCTTTTTTCATATTACTTGAAGACAGTGCTGATTTAACAGTCACTATAATCTTATCACCTACCGACGCATATCGTTTTCCCGTACCTCCGAGGACACGAATACACAATACTTCTTTGGCGCCGCTATTGTCAGCAACGTTCATTCTGGACTCCTGTTGTATCATTTTATTTCGCTTTTTCTACGATCTGTAGCAGTCTCCACCTTTTCCTTTTACTTAAAGGACGGGTTTCCATAATGCGAACAGTATCTCCGATTCCACATTCATTATTTTCGTCATGCGCTGCGAATTTTTTCGTTTTGCGCATAAATTTTCCATAGATAGGGTGTTTAACTTTACGTTCAACAATAACAGTAACAGTCTTGTCCATCTTATTACTGACTACCTTTCCTATCCGCTCTTTTCTTAAATTTCTTTCCATCAGGTAACTATTTATCTAATTCTTTAGCCCTCAATGCAGTTTTCAATCTAGCGATGAGTTTTTTTGTACCCTTAATTTTCATGGGATTTTCGATCGGGGATACCGCATGCGCAAACCTCAGTTTTTTTAAGGTTTCTTCCTCACTGGCAATTTTTTGCTTTATTTCAGCGTCATTTAACGCCCTTATTTCAGAATTTTTCATTTTATTCGACGTAATCTCTTCTTACTGTGAACTTGGTTTTTATAGGCAGTTTTTGTTCTGCAAGACGTAAAGCTTCACGAGCCAACTCTCTGCTAACACCACCTGCTTCGAATAAAATTCTGCCTGGTCTTACAACCGCTACCCAATATTCAGGTGCACCTTTACCTTTACCCATCCGAACTTCAGCTGGTTTTTTAGTCACCGGTTTATCTGGAAAAATCCTGATCCATACCTGACCTTCTCTTTTCATAGCCCGGGTCATTGCAATCCTGGCAGCTTCGATCTGCCGTGAAGTAATCCAACCCGGTTCCAGAGCTTTTAAAGCAAATGCACCAAAGGCAATACTATGTCCTCTTTGGGCCATTCCTTTAACTCTGCCCTTTTGCTTTTTTCTAAATTTTGTTCTTTTCGGCTGTAACATAATCAGTCTAAAACTTTATACACTAATGTGCTTATTATCTTTTTCTTCTACCACGTCCCTGGGCGTTTCCACCACCTTTACGGTTTCCACCTCCGCCGCTTCCGCTTCCGCTTCCACTTCCGCTTCCACCAGGAGTTAATCCAATATTGGGAGAAAGGTCGCGTTTTCCATAGACTTCACCTTTGAATATCCATACCTTGATACCGATTTTTCCATAAACCGTGTTTGCTTCTGATATCGCATAATCAATATCAGCCCTTAAAGTATGTAGCGGAATTCTACCTTCTTTATATTGTTCTGTTCTTGCCATTTCAGCGCCCCCTAACCGACCTGAAACCATAATTTTAATGCCCTGCGCTCCAACTCTGATTGCTGATGCTATGGCTTGCTTCATAGCACGGCGATAAGATATTCTGGCAGCCAGTTGTTGAGCTATAGACTCCCCTACGAGACGGGCATCTAGTTCCGGCCGTTTGATTTCAAAAATATTGATTTGAATATCTTTACCACTTAGCTTTTTCAATTCTTCCTTGATCTTATCGACTTCGGCTCCACCTTTACCAATCACAACACCGGGTTTGGCAGTATGAATTGTTACAGTGATACGCTTAAGGGTACGTTCCAATACTATTTTTGAAATCCCCCCTTTAGGTATTCTGGCTTCAATATACTTTCTGATATTAAAATCTTCGATCAGTTTCTCAGAATAATTGCTTCCACCATACCAATTGGAGTCCCATCCACGGATGATACCAAGTCTGAAGCTTATCGGGTTAACTTTCTGGCCCATTATTTAATTTTCTTAATTATTAATTTCATTACCATCTTCAAGAGCATCTGTCTGGAGGCTATCAACAACAAGCGTCACATGATTAGATCTTTTTCTTATCCTGTGTGCACGTCCCTGCGGTGCCGGCCTTAGCCGTTTTAACATTTTGCCACTATCAACAAATATTTCTTTAATGAACAAGTTTGCATCTTCAAGTTTTTCGTCTTCGTTCTTTGCCTGCCAGTTGGCAACGGCAGAAAGCACGAGTTTTTCAAGCCTGGCTGCACCTTGCTTCGGTTCGAATTTAAGCACATTAAGTGCTTTGCTAACTTTTTCACCTCTGATCAAATCAGCTACTAACCTCATTTTTCTCGGAGATGTCGGAACATTCCGTAATTTAGCTACTGCCTCCATTTCAATTTATTTATTTCCTTCCTTTATCTCTCTTATTACCTGCGTGCCCCCTAAAATTTCGGGTAGGCGCAAATTCACCTAATTTATGGCCTACCATATTTTCAGTGACATATACAGGTATAAATTTATTACCATTGTGTACTGCAAAAGTATGCCCTACAAAATCAGGTGATATCATTGATCTTCTCGACCATGTTTTAATGACAGACTTTTTGCCTGAATCATTCATGTTATCAACTTTCTTTTCGAGCCTAAAATCTATATAAGGCCCCTTTTTTAATGATCTAGCCATTCTTATTTCTTCCTTTTGCCTATAATGTACTTATCAGAATATTTATGCTTACTACGCGTCTTTTTACCTTTAGCGTAAAGGCCAGTGCGTGATCTGGGGTGTCCACCTGAAGCCCTACCTTCACCACCACCCATCGGGTGATCTACAGGGTTCATGGCTACACCTCTTGTTCTGGGGCGTTTTCCAAGCCATCTGTTTCTACCTGCCTTACCCAGTCTAACATTCATATGGTCAGAGTTTGAAACAGCTCCTATTGTTGCATAACACGTCACCAAAATATTTCGTGTTTCCCCGGAAGGAAGCTTTACTGTCGCATATTTTCCATCCCTGGCCATAAGCTGTGCGTAGCCTCCTGCGCTTCTTACCATAGCTGCTCCTTTTCCCGGTTTCAACTCCAAATTATGGATAATTGTACCCAGGGGGATTTTTGCTAAGGGAAGTGCATTACCTACTTCAGGTGCGATACTTTCACCTGAACTAACCGATTGTCCTACTTGTAGTCCTTCAGGAGCTATTATATATGCTTTCTCGCCATCCACATAATACAGTAGTGCAATTCTTGCAGACCGCATCGGATCGTATTCAATTGCTTTTACCGTAGCAGGGATGTCGCGCTTCTGCCGCTTGAAATCAATAATTCTGATTTTTTGCTTATGCCCACCACCTATATAACGCATGGTTGTTCGACCGGAATTATTCCGACCACCACTTTTCTTTTTAACCACCAACAACGATTTCTCAGGTGTTGATTTTGTGATTTCTGTGAACGCCGGTGCCGTTCTGAATCTTTGTCCCGGGGTTACCGGTCGTAATTTCTTTACTGCCATTGTAATGAGTAATTATATCTCACTGTAAAAATCTATAACATCACCTTCTGTCAAAGTTATTATCGCTTTTTTGAAAGAGGATTTCCTTCCGCTCAATACCCTTGACTTGGTGTATCTTGTCTTCATTTTGCCCAGGTAGTTCATGGTATTGACACTTTCAACTGTCACTCCATACATTTTTTCTACCGCTTTTTTAATTTCCACCTTATTGGCATTTGCGGCAACCACAAAACCATATTTTCCGCTCTCGTTGAGTTCAGATACTTTTTCGGTCACCAAAGGTTTTAAAAGAATGTTCATCTTAATTGAGTATATTATTTATTTTCTCAACAGAACCTTCACTAAGAATCAGATAATCAGCATTCAATACTTCATAAGTATTGATTTTCTCAGCCAATGTTACTTTAGTTCCTTTCAGGTTCCGCGCAGAAAGAATGATATTTTTCTTCACTTCGGGTAAAACAAGTAATGTCTTTTTCCCATTTAAGGCCAAATCACTAAGCATTTTCATATACTGCTTGGTCTTGGGTCCTTCTGTAAAATCGAAATCTTCAATTACAGCAATGCTATTTTCCAAAGCTTTGTATGAAAGCGCAGATTTTCTGGCTACAAGCTTCAGCTTTTTATTCAACTTAAAGGAATAATCCCTTGGCTTCGGTCCGAAAACACGTCCACCCCCTCTGAAAACAGGTGATTTAATACTACCAGCACGAGCGGTACCTGTTCCTTTTTGCTTTTTGATTTTTCGGGTAGATCCTGAAATGTCAGCTCTTTCCTTCGATTTATGCGTTCCCTGACGCTGATTAGCCAGGTATTGCTTCACATCGAGGTATATTGCATGATCATTTGGTGTAACCCCAAAAACCTCTCCGGATAGCTGCATCTTCCTGCCAGTATCCTCCCCTGTATATTTAAGTATAGATAAATCCATTATTTCTCGAGAATTACCATTGAATTGTTAGCACCCGGCACAGAGCCGCTTACTATGACTATATTATCTTCAGGGATTATTTTTATCACCCTTAGGTTTAGGGTTTTCACCCTTTTATTACCTGTTTGGCCAGCCATCCGCAGTCCTTTAAAGACTCTGGCAGGATATGATGCTCCACCAATTGAACCGGGTGCTCTGCCTCTGTTGTGCTGACCGTGTGTCTGCTGACCAACCCCGCCAAATCCATGACGCTTCACAACACCCTGAAATCCTTTTCCTTTGGAGGTGCCTATCGCATCAACAAAATCGCCTTCTACAAAAACCTCCCCTACTTTAATTTCATTACCCAAAGTCACCTGGCCTTCAAACTCTTCACGGAAATCGCTAAATTCCACCACAAACTTCTTAGGGGTGGTGCCCGCTTTACTGAAGTGGCCTTTCAGAGCTTTTGGCGTGTTTTTCTCCTTTCTTTCATCAAACGCCAACTGAACTGCCTTATACCCGTCAGTTTCTACATTTTTCACTTGCGTTACTACGCAAGGACCAGCTTCTATCACCGTGCATGCGACATTTCGTCCATCGGCACCGTAGATACTAGTCATTCCTACTTTTCTTCCAATAATTCCTGACATGTTTTTAACTTTAACTTCGATCACTTTACGGGGTATCTAAAGTTTGCCCCGCAAAAAGGACTGCAAAGATAGCAACTAAAAATAAGGAACCAAACACCCCTATTCAAAAATTTTATTCTGGCGGATTTTAATGCAATTTACACCTTATATATATACTGCTCATAAAAAAACTCTGGCTATCCGCTATTTTCATTGTTCACATTGTAAAAAACCCACATTTAAATCATCATGCGCCAGACATAAGCAAACTTTTTTTCTTTTATTACGTAACCTAAAGTGAAGCAAACCGTAATACAATTCATGTGGATTAGAAAAATTGTTTTGGTGGGAATCCTGATATGCACTGGCATATTTGTGTTGGGGCAGGCGAGAAAACAATTTCACGAAGAAAATAGTGACGACTTTGACAAGGTGAAACTTTTCCTGAAAGTAAACTCAGGAGACTGCTTCCTGAAGCCCAATAAAAACGAAGGCGTTCTTGATGTATACAGCCAACGGGAACAACAACACTTTTCCCACACCTACAACAAACAAATTATTGACCGAATCTGTCAAATGAATCTGATTCTGGAAGATAATCAAGGCCAGAGTCTGGGCAGCGCTATATCTACGAGCTTGTTTGGCCCGGATAATAAATCTACAGATAATCTATGGCAGGTTTTCATTTCAGAAGGCAAACCCTATGATCTCTCGCTGAATTACGGCATTGGAACAGCTGATATTGATTTATCCGGTCTGTCTATTGAAACCCTCAAAATACATACAGGAAGTGCTGATGTTAACATTGGGTATTTTTCCGGACAATACAATAAAGTGGTGATGGATACCTTTTATGTCAAAGTGGATTTAGGATCTGTTCGTGTTACAAATCTAAATCATGCCAAATCAAAATATGTCATTGCTGATGTAGGGTTTGGTAATTTGATGTTGGATCTCAGCGATGTCTCTGTCATGCCGAGTACCATCAAAGGCAATGTTGGGGCAGGAACCATGCACATTACACTTCCCCGTTCTTCTACTCCGGTAAAAGTGACCCTCACTGATTCCTGGTTGTGCCGTATACATTTACCGAAAAACTTCAGACAACTATCGGAAAACGTATACGTTAACGAATATTTTGGGGATAACAACAAAAATCTGCTCACCTTCAATCTGGACATTTCGATGGGAACACTCATCTTTGTGGAAAAGTAGAATATTTTTATTAATCCTGAATATGGTATGTGCTGTCTTTGATTGATCAACTTAATACAAATGATCATTTTTATTGTTAACAAAGGCCCTGGCAAAGTTTAGTTCAACGCATCGCTCCTTACCGGATTAATTCATGGTCAGGCTTAACAATTTGTCCTGCGAAATACTTTTTGATGATATTCTCGCTTTTATATACTTAATCTTTATATTTAGCCATTCTACAATTCATTATGGCCAGCTCAGCAGGAAATAAAGGCATCAGACTAGACAGCAGTAAATCGCGCCTAAAGTGGATCGTGCTTATCTTTTCAGTTTCTATCAGTATTGGTTCTATTTACTACACCAATCTGTTGGTACAAAAGCTCAAAGAAAGGGAGAAACAACAAATAGAACTCTTTGCTAAGACGCTGGAATACACCATAAATGAAGAAACCGGTAGTAATATTTATTTCATTACTGACAAAATCCTCATTGAAAACAAATCGATACCCACCATACTTACCAATGACTCCGGCGTAATCATTGATTACCGGAATATTGATATTGACAGCGCTACGATGCCATTAAACGCGATAAACAGGAGGCTTGAGCAAGCCCTTTCTGATATGCGCGCCACCTATGATCCCATCCCTGTGACAGTTAAAGATTTAACAGGTGAAGAGATTATTTATGGCTATGTGAACTACAACAATTCGTTTCTCCTAAGCCAACTGGCCTATTATCCCTATATTCAGCTCTCGGTTATCGCTATTTTTGGTATAATAGCCTATATTGCCTTCGATTATTCCAAGGCTGCTGAACAAAACAGGGTGTGGGTTGGTTTAGCTAAAGAAACTGCACATCAACTAGGAACCCCTATTTCATCGTTAATGGCCTGGGTAGAATTCCTCAGAGAAGATCCCGATTTCAACAACAAACAAATCATTGAGGAACTCGACAAAGATGTTCATCGCCTGCAATTAATTACTGAGCGATTTTCGAGCATTGGATCAATTCCTGTACTCAATATGACCAATATCAATGATCTGGTAAGAAAGACCATGACTTACCTTCGACCCCGGATATCCAGCAAGGTTGAGGTAAACATCCATACACTAGGCGACAATATCACTGCCAACGTAAACGCTCCACTCTTTGAATGGGTACTTGAAAATTTGTGTAAAAATGCTGTTGATGCGATGGAGGGTGTTGGTACGATAAATATTAACATACTACATGGCAGTGACCGACAGGTTTTTATAGATGTGAGCGATAATGGCAAAGGATTGTCCAAATCTAAGGCAAATCAAGTTTTTGTTCCCGGATTCACAACCAAAAAACGAGGTTGGGGACTGGGTTTAACTTTAGCTAAAAGAATCATTGAAACATACCACAAAGGAAAGATTTTCGTAAAAAACAGTGAAGAAAATGCCGGCACTACTTTTAGGATATCATTACCGGCAGGAAGGCACTGATTGTAGCAACAATAACCCGGTTTCAAATAAATAATTTCATCCCAGTAAAAGCATTTGGTGCCCACGCAGAATCTGCACCTCTGCTTCTCCGGAAATCGGGAGCGGGAAATATATCATCGCTCCTAAGGAAAGCTAACAAAGCAGGGCTAATAAATATGTGTTTAACGTGGTTTTCAAATGGTCGGCTATTTATTGTTTTTTTTTTGGTTTGAATTTTTTTAGGCCTACCTTTGCACTCTGAAAAATCAGAGCTCAAAAAATCATTCACTTAAGCAAGTATTGAATGTCAAATATTGGTAAAATAACACAAGTTATCGGTCCTGTAGTGGACGTTTCATTTGAAGGGGAGAACTCAAGTGTCCCCAACATCCTGGATTCACTTTACATAACCAGGCCAAATGGACAAAAAGTAGTATTGGAATGCCAGCAGCACCTGGGCGAAGACCGGGTGCGAACCATTGCCATGGATAGTACCGAAGGTCTCGTGCGTGGTATGGACGTAGTTGATACAAAAAGTCCTATTCAGATGCCTACCGGTCCGGAGATCAATGGCCGGTTGTTTAATGTGGTAGGTGAAGCCATTGATGGTATTGACCAACCTGAGAACTTGGGTGGATTACCTATTCATCGCCCGGCTCCACGATTTGAAGATCTTTCTACGCAAACTGAAGTTCTTTATACCGGAATAAAAGTGATTGACTTGTTGGAACCTTATGCCAAAGGAGGAAAAATCGGTTTATTTGGTGGTGCCGGTGTAGGTAAAACCGTACTGATCATGGAACTGATAAACAATATTGCCAAGGCATATGCCGGACAATCTGTTTTTGCAGGTGTAGGAGAGAGAACACGTGAAGGGAATGACTTATTGCGTGAGATGATTGAATCAGGCGTAATTAAATACGGTGATGAGTTCGTTAAAGCCATGGAAAACGGAGACTGGGATCTTTCAAAAGTAGATAAGGAAGAACTCAAGAAATCGCAAGCCACACTGGTATTTGGACAGATGAACGAGCCTCCCGGAGCCCGTGCCCGTGTAGCATTGTCAGGACTCACCACAGCAGAATATTTCCGCGATGGTGATGGACATGGTCAGGGTAAGGACATTCTTTTCTTCATTGATAATATATTCCGTTTTACACAAGCGGGTTCTGAAGTGTCGGCCCTTTTGGGTCGTATGCCATCTGCTGTGGGATATCAGCCTACTTTGGCTACTGAGATGGGCGCAATGCAAGAGCGAATCACATCTACCAAGCGTGGATCGATCACCTCTGTACAAGCTGTATATGTACCTGCGGATGACCTTACTGACCCCGCCCCAGCTACTACCTTTGCCCACCTGGATGCAACAACAGTACTGTCAAGGAAGATTTCGGAATTGGGAATATATCCTGCAGTTGATCCCCTGGATTCAACCTCAAGAATACTCTCTGCAGAAGTATTAGGCGATGAACATTATGATTGCGCCCAGCGTGTAAAAGAAATTTTACAGCGCTACAAAGAGTTACAAGACATTATTGCCATTCTTGGAATGGACGAACTTTCTGACGAAGACAAGCAGGTTGTACACCGCGCACGTCGTGTACAGCGTTTCCTGTCTCAGCCTTTTCATGTAGCAGAACAGTTTACAGGTATGCCTGGTGTTTTGGTTGATATTAAAGATACGATCAAAGGTTTTAACATGATTATGGATGGAGAGTATGACTATTTACCTGAGATGGCGTTTAACCTGGTAGGTTCAATTGAGCATGCGATTGAAAAGGGAGAAAAAATGCTTGCTGAAGCTGAAAATTAATATTGAACTATGCACCTATATATTGTAACCCCGGAAAAAAAAGTATTTGAAGGAGAAGTACTTGCAGCCACCTTCCCTGGTTCAGATGGCAGTTTTCAGGTATTGAACAACCATGCCCCTTTGGTCAGTTCGCTAAAAGATGGGCTTATTGAATACCGGGACAAAAAAGACGAATACGAGACAGAGATTACAGGGGGTGTTGTGGAAGTCCTGAATAATAAAGTGATTGTACTGGCTGAAGGTGTTATAGAATAGAGCATATAAATTTTAAAAAAAAGAGGGCATTTTAAAAATGCCCTCTTTTTTTTATGCCACATACAATATCTGCCGATAAGTAACGTTATTATTAGTTTAACTGCCGCTATTAGTTCAATTATTTATTATTTTATTTAAAATATATCTTGCATGTAATATTTTTAGCATTTACATTTGGCTATCAACTAGAACTAAAAATAAATAATCATCTAAGCAATACAATATGGGATAAACCTCTACGTTATCAAATTGAAATACTTAATGGAGAATGTAAAATTAAGTGATGTGCAACTTATAGCACTATATAAAAACGGGAACGAAGAGGCTTTTGCTGAATTATTAAACAGACACAGCTCAAGGGTCTACACTTCAATATATTTAATAGTAAAGGATAGGTATATAGCTGAGGATCTTCTGCAAGATGTTTTCATGAAGGTAGTCAGGATTATTAAAACTGATCGATACAAGGAAGAGGGTAAGTTTCTACCCTGGATATTACGCATTGCCAATAACCTGGCGATTGACCATTTCAGGAAGAAAAAAAGATATCCGGAAATTACCTACGATGACGGGTTTTCACTCTTTGATACGTTGCAGTTTGCTGAAAACGATTATGAATCTGCTCAGGTGCATAAAGAAACTAAACGCAACCTGCGTTTGCTTATCAAGCAACTTCCTGATGAGCAACGAAAGGTTTTGGTCATGAGACACTATTTCGATATGAGCTTTCAGGAGATTGCCGACCGAACGGATGTAAGTATAAACACTGCCCTGGGCAGGATGAGATATGCCATACTCAATTTAAGAAAACAATTAACAAATCATAAGACAGCCTATGACAAAGACTTTTACCCAAAATGATATCATCAGATATCTTTACAACGAAATGGGCACCGATGAATCAATAGCATTCTTCAGAAGCCTGGAAACAGATGCCGAATTAAGACAGGACTATCAGGAAAATAAAAGAGTTTTTCAATGCCTGGACACTACAGAAATTGCAGCTCCTAGCCGGGTGCTCAATAAAATTTTAAATTTTTCGAGAAACTATAACCAAAAAACCAACACAAAAGTGGGCGGCTGATCACCGTTGTCTGACATAATTGTTGGAAGAGAAAAATTTACTTTTCAATAATTTCTTCCATTGTTTAGGTGTGGGATGGATAATGTATGCATCTACATTACCATTTGAGTTATAAGATTCGTTCACCTCAAATTGTTTCTCCAGGGCTTTTTTATCATCTTCATCAATGGAAGGTACTTTCACGGTCAACTTGTCCCCTTTTAACCGGGCACAAAAAACTGTCCAGTAATCCTTTTCAGGTTCTTTCAGATTCAATATATACCAATTTTGAAATTTTCTAAGGACAAGATTTTCAGCATTAAGGTTAAAATAAACAGAATCTTTCTCTACCAACACTGAATAAGGCTTGATCACCAGGGTGTCTTCATCTGAAATATAGGTACCCAACCATTCTGTTGGAAACAGGGCTATATCCGGATAGCCTTCAGGCTGGGGCGTATCAAAGCCCAGATCTACACAAGAACTAAATAAAAATGTGATCCATATAAAGACTATGATGCTACGCATATCCTTTAAAAATCATCAGACACTTCCCTGACGTATTCTTTTTTTTCCTCTTTTCTCTCACGTACCATGACATAAGAGTAATATATTAATTCAAGGCTTTCTTTGTTTTTGCCAACTGACCTGAAAACAAGGCTGAGGTTTTCAGCACTCCAAACATACGCCTTCTTCCGCAAAGACCAGCTCCCCTCACCAAATGCGGTTGCCAGCCCTTTATACAGGTTCGTATTTTTGTCTGTCTCAACCCTTATTTGAAATATTCTGTCCTTGTAAGTAGACACCTCGACGCCAATTACCGGAATATTTCCAATAGTCGTATAGGATCCTTTTTTATTCACGTATAATTTAGCATCGGGAAAGACCTCATCTTTGATCTTCTTTTTAAATTCCAATTCATCGTATTGAGTAATTTCCGAATTGAGCTTAATATCTTTAAAACCATTGCGTTTATCCAACTCTTCAACGCTTTGTCCCTTACCTGTCAGGGCCGTAATAAGCAGCCCACATAATATGAGATTTTTGTAATTCATGCCTGAAAGTTAATAAATTACATTGATTAAGACGAATCACACGATAAGATAGTTATTCAAAACGAATTATTTCCACCCTGCCACTGTTCACAAAGCCATCAACAATCTGATAGATTTCCTGATGGTCCTTCCGAGGTTTGATGAAATCCCTGACCTGATCTATATTTAAAAATTGCATTTCGAAAGGCACAAAACCAAAACCTATAAACTTTCCGTTTTCCACCAGAACAATTGATTTTTCTTCTTCAACTCTTCCTGCCAATGGAATAATATAACTGGATTCCTCGCTACTAAAGGATTTCATGGCCTGGTTTGCTCGTTCATTATAATCTTCGGGGCGCTCTCTTTCTGCACAGGCCCCCTTGCAAATTCCACCTTTAAAGTCAAAACAAGCTCCCTTGCTTTGTTGAATACCACAAAGCTTTGGGCAAAGTGTAAACGCAGTTATTTTATTAATAAGGAACTGCCATGCTTCGGCATGAGTTCCAAACGCTTTTAAAGGCCTGATTCCCTGCTTTGACTTACTAATCTGTAGTCTTAAATAACCCTTTCCATCTGTATAGCCGTATAAACCCCATTTTATTTTAAAGGTTTTTCCTGCACTATTATATTTTGGCCACAACCGTTTTATTTCTTCCACTTCCAACAATAACGCAATTAATTCATTGCCTGTGAGTTCAAAACTGACATGATGAATCTCACTTCGAATATTGGTATTGCTCCAGGTACTGCCCACACCTGTAAAGTGGGAAATGATCCTCTTTCTGATATCTACCGCTTTTCCCACATAAATAACTTCTCCTGCTTTATTATGGAAATAATAAACCCCGGGTTGATCAGGTAAAGCATCCACCTCTTCGCTGTTCAGGTTAGGGGGTAAATTAGTTTCTCCGGACGCCCGTTTTAATGAATCAATTATTACCTGTGGATTGAGGTTGTATAAATAATCAAACAGCTTGACAGTCGCCTCAGCATCACCTGCTGCCCGATGTCGGTTTTCTATCTGAATGCCCAGGCTTTCAGCCACATTGCCCAAACTATATGAATTCAAACCCGGAAGCAATTTTCTACTCAACCTGACTGTGCAAAGTTTTTTTAAATTAAGATCAATCCCCAATGCACTGAACTCCATTTTAAGGAATGAATAGTCAAAATGAACATTGTGAGCCACAAAAACATTTCCTGAAAGCATATGCGACAATTCTTCGGCCACCTCCGCAAAACTTGGTGCCCCCTGAATAGTTTCATCTGAGATACCTGTTAACCCGGTAATATATGGGGGTATAGCCTGTTGGGGATTGATGAGCGACTCAAATGAGTCAGTAATTTTCACGCCATCATGTATAAATACCGCCACTTCAGTAATACGATTACTTTGCGCATAACCTCCTGTGGTTTCGATATCTACGATAGCATACATTTTGGATACAATAAATATAAATCAGATATTGCGCCAATAAAGACAAGTATACTTTTAATACCTAAAATCCGCAAGCGTATTTTAGGTATTAAAGAAAAAGATGTTTCCCCGTCTCTGGGGCGGGAAAACATTTAAAATACATTATTTTTTGGGACACTTGAATAAGTGAGTAACCTTTAGATTAAAAACGACGTATTCGGTTATATCTACAACATTATTAAATGTTTATGATAGCCGCCTACGGATTTAAGGTAATAATTAAACATGACCACAACAATGACGCTCAAATCAATTTTTTCATCCATTATCCTTTTGTTATTAATACTGAGCATGCCAAATCATGCCTGGGCAAATGATGATCCTGGTTACCGGTATACTATTGATCTGACCTATGTAAAGGACGACAAGGTATTTGTTTCTCTTACTACACCGGGTATCAGCAGCAAGGAGATTACCTTTTATATGCCCAAGATTATTCCTGGCACATATAAAATTGCCGACTATGGCCGGTTTATCACCGATTTTAAAGCCACGGACAGCAAAGGCCGGGAACTTGAATATGAACGCCTGGATGACAACAGCTGGAAGATAAAAAAAGCCAAAAAACTGGCACATATAAGCTATTGGGTTGACGACACCTTTGATGGGGAACAGGAAGGTGCTGAAATTTTTCAACCTGCCGGAACAAATATAGAGGATGGTAAAAATTTCATTCTGAATACCAGTGGTTTCTTTGGATATCTGGAAAACATGAAAAGTATTCCCTTCACTGTTCAGGTGATCAAGCCTGACGGATTTTATGGAGGAACCGGCCTGATACAAGGGGCAAATGAAAGTACTCTTTCTGCTTCCTTACCACAAGAACTCATTGAAAAAATAAGTGATTATGACGTAGACACTTACGTTACTACAAGTTATGATCACCTGATTGATTCTCCACTTATGTATTCGGCCCCCGACACGGCCATTATCCAGGTAGACAATACTGAAGTACTGATATCCTCATATTCTCCCAACAAACTTATTAATGCCCATGAGATTGCAGAGACCCTTCGTGAATTACTTATGGCTCAACGCGATTTTCTCGGGGGTTACTTACCCGTAGATAAATATGCTTTTATTTTCTATTTCACCGATCAACCGGTGACCTCCTATGGAGCGTTAGAACATTCCTATAGTTCGATGTATTTTATCCCTGAATCACCCATCGAACAACTTGAACAAACTATCCGCGATATTGCAGCGCATGAATTTTTCCACATTATCACCCCTTTGACCATTCATTCAGAAGAAATCCACCAGTTTGATTTCAACGAACCAAAAATGTCGAAGCATTTATGGTTGTACGAAGGTGTGACTGAATATTTTGCGGGCATCGCCCAGATAAGGACCAATTTGATTCCTCCGGGTCAATATATTAACATGCTACGCGAAAAACTTATCAGTTCCACTACCCAATACAATGACAGCCTGGCCTTCACTGCTTTAAGTAAGTATACCCTTGAACAGTATAAGGATCAATACGCGAATGTGTATCAAAAGGGAGCTCTGATTGGCATGTGTCTTGATATTAAGCTCCTTTCATTGTCTGACGGAAAATATGGTTTAAAAGACCTTATCCTTGATTTATCAAAAAAATTCGGGAAAAACCTGGCGTTTCAGGACGATGAGCTTTTTGAAATTATCGCTGAGATGACTTATCCTGAAATCAGGGACTTTTTCAGCACATACGTAGAAGGCAATAGGCCTATCCCTTATGAAGAATTCTTTGAGATCGTGGGTATTGATTATGCACAATCGATGTCAACCGAAATGCTTACCATGGGTATTGACGGAAATACGATTGGTGTTGACCCCATGGAAGGACACCTTTTTATTCGGAACGAAGAAAGTCTGAATGACTTTGGCAAGGCACTTGGGCTTAAAAACAATGACAAACTGATTGCGATAAACGATTTGGAAGTGCCTCCGCTCGGGCCTGAACTCCAAACCTATATTATGAATATTCAAAACAGTCTTGAGGAAGGGGTAGAATATTCTGTCACAGTAATCAGGGAATCGGAAGATGGCCAGGAACAGGAGATACGACTTGCAACGAATAATTTCATGGTAGAGGTAGAACAATTATTCATATTATCACCCAATCCCAACGCCACACCACAACATCAATTAATAAGAAATAGCTGGTTTGGCCGGGAGTAATTATTAAGAAAACCGTTATTTTTATTTTTTTCTGATTATACAGCCCATTGCCCGTTGATGTGTTTGAGGGATTGGATCGCCCTGAAGCATATGCTTGATAGCGTCTTCCAGATAATTTTCTTTCACGTCATCGGCAACCTGGGGATTACTATCAATAGCTCCATGGTAGACAACGCCCAGTGATTTATTTTTTCGGATAAGCAGAAAGGCCTCCGGAATTTTAGAAGCTCCTAAACTGTTTAATAATTGTTGATTTTTATCTGCCAGATAGGACACGCCCAAACCAAGTTCATTCTTATGCCTTTTCATTTTTTCAATAGACATCTCACTTGTATTGATAAGCACAAATGAAATGCCCTTACTTTCATAAGTTTTAATCAGCCGCTTCAAACGCCCCTGATAATATGAAACATAGGGGCATGATGATCCTACAAAAATCAATACCATCCCATTTGTTCCCGCCAACGAACCCAATACCACTTCCTTGTCTGTAGAAACCTCTGTTAGCCTACTCCCCTCAACGCCTTGAGGAAGTCCCTTTTCTGCTACTAAAACCAATATTAATAACAATAAATACGATCTAATAATCATGTTGTTCAAGTTGTGAAAACTAAAATATAATCATTTTTTTCAAATATTTTATATTTCAGGTCGTAATTTTCTATATTCTCATCAATAATTTTGCCAGAAAACTGACCTTCATTATTTTCAGCGGTATAGGGATCGAGAAGGAGTTGTTCTCTAAAAGAAAGTTTCCTGCGGCCATGTAGTTTATAGAGTGCTTCTTTAGCCCCCCATGCAATGGCCAGCATTTTGGTATCATTCGGGTCAATAAAAGTTAGTTCGTCCTCACTTAAAAACCGTCTGGCAATTTTTAACAACTTCACATTGGGATATTCCATATCAATCCCTACAGGTTTTGTCTTGTCAATAAGCACTGAAACAAAAGGGAAGGAATGAGTAACTGATACCTGAACACTGGTATGTTTAAAATGAGGTTTTCCAAACTGGTCTTTAAATATCCCATGATACGACCATCCCATATAACCCATCATTTCCCGGGCCATGATTCGTGTACTGAACCATTCTGCCCTTTTCTTTTCATGGGTAAGCGGAAGGTGAGAGTTGTCTTCCATTTTTATGTCTAACTGTTGTTCCAGCGCAGACAGGGATTCGGTAATGTCCCAAATGCCGAGGGCTCTTGTTTCTGTCAACCGTACAATTTTCTGAAGGGGCATTTATAGCAAATTGGCGTAAGATCTTTGATGCAATATAACGACCTGACTGGCAAAAAAATAAACATTAGGCTAAAAGAATATACTCAGTACACTTATTTATTCATTATTCATGCTAAATACCTTTCAGCAACGTTATAAAAACAAATTAATGATTATTCAATAAAATATCTGCCCTAAATTTGCGATAAATTAAAGACACATTGTACTTGCTGGCAAACTCTTTGTAAATTGTAGCAGCTATATAGGTAAAATAAAATCGTTGGCATGAAAATTACTCCATTAGAAATCAGACAAAAGACTTTTGAAAAGGGCTTCAGGGGATATGAAAAGGATGAAGTGAATGCGTACCTGCATTCCTTGTCGCTGGAATGGGAAAGGTTACTTGATGAAAATAAGGATCTGAATATTAAACTTAAGGCATCACAAGCGGAGGTAACAAAACTGCGGGAGGTGGAGACCTCACTGTACAAAACCTTAAAAACGGCAGAAGATACGGGGGCCAATATGGTAGAGCAAGCGAATAAAATTGCCGAAATGCATATGAAAGAAACGGAAATCAAATCTGAAGCAATATTCAGTGATGCCAAAAATAAGGCCCGCGATACAATCGAAGAGGCCGAAATGATGGCCCGTCAGACGATTGAAGAAATGGAACATCAGTTAACATCCCTGAAACACACCTATAAAACACTGGAAAATTTCAGGGATGACTTACTCAGCGATATCAGGACGCTTTCAACAGATGCGTTGGAACGTGTGGAAAGGATGAAATCCCAAATCAAACGTTTCGATATTGAAGAACAGGTACTGAAAATAAAAAGGCAAAACAAAAAAGTAGTAGAAGATCGCCAATCGGTAAACAAATCTGCCAAAGATGACATTGAAAAAATAACTGAAAAACCTAAAGAGGTATCCGCAAAAAAGGATCCGGCACAGACCAAAAATGTGCAGCGGGAAGAAAGTAGCGAAAAGAGAAATTATGAGCGTTCCTTTTTTGACGAAATCAACTAATCATGGCCTGGATCGCGTTAAAAGGCATGCATTTCAAAGCCCCCATAGGCTATTACCCTGAAGAAAAGAGAAATGGAAATGATATTGTTATAGACCTCAAAGTAAAAACCAATCTAACAAAGGCAGGGAAAACCGACCTTTTGGAGAACACCATTGATTATCAAAAACTATATGATTTGGTAGCCGAAATCGTTACAAAACCTGCCGATCTGCTGGAATCCGTTGCCTATAAAATCAGTAAGGCAATCCTGGCCCATTTTAGCAATATTAAAAAAGTAAAGCTCAGGATTTCAAAACTAAACCCACCCATTAAAGGGAACTGTTCATCTTCACAGGTCATCATCAGCCACAAACAAAAAACCAAGATCAGGAACCAAAAGCAGTCTTTCGAGCCACCAAATGAACATTTAAAGTGAACTCATCATAAATAACCTGATCACCAAGGTCATCAAAAATACTCCCAGAACCATATTGGACATCAAGCTCCGACCTGTCAATCTTTATCTCTGCGAAAGCCTCAAGAACCTCTCCATTATTTTCTATCCTGGCCATAAAATCAAGAGTTTTGGAAACACCTTTAATGGTGATGTCTCCCGTTATTGTATAGCAGTCTCCCCCACGCGGAGCCACCTTTCGGATAACAAAACTTGAAGTGGGATAACGAGCCACATCAAAAAAATCCCTCATTATTGACAGAGAGGTCAATAAATGATTTGTTTTTTCTAATATTCTGCCCTTCCTGGTAGAGAAAAGGCTTCCCGTTTGTGTCTATCATAGGAATATGTAAATTTCTGGCTTTGTTCCATTTCTCCGGCCAGAAATACATATCATGCATAAATTTATTTTGTATGGTATTCCGTATTTTTTCGGAATCCAACCCCAGGGCCACTTCAGCTGACTGATGGAATGGGAAGTTTAACTTCCAGGAAAAGGCCAGAATACCATGTGATAATTGGCCAAATTGTGTTTCAGAAAGATCATAATAACCAAACCGGGCAAAAGAAGACTCCTTTACCCGACGGACTCCTGCCGCATCTTTATTCCCAGTCCATAGCACCGACTTGATTGCCATTTGATGCAACCCCTTGTTATAATACAAACCAAATGCCGCTGTGCGAAAACCATCACTCGCCCGGCGGCCAAGAATATCGTTTTCATGATGAAATTCAAAGTCACTAATCCGAATTCCAATGGTACCTGTAGGCTGTCTGTATCCTATATTATTGAAGTAATAATTATACGCATAGCCTAATACATATTGTTTAGTTCCGTTATGGCCTGTTTTTGATATATAATCATAGGCCAGGGAGTCGGCCCTTTCCATGAGACCAATTGCGATACCTGCATTGAAATTTTGCTCAAAATATTTTTCCTGCGGGCCAGGCGCTCTTCGATTATAATATATTTTGTACTGTGTATTGATTTGTGCAAGCCGGTAATTACAGTAGCCCGCTACCAGTACCCCAAATCGTTGGTAATGGGTGCCGAAGTTAATCATTAATCCTGTCTTCGCTCCCCAACCAACATCGAGGCGCTTTTGTGCGGGCAAGTCATTAAAACATGACAACAAAAGCAAACCGGCAACAATAAGGTAGCTGTATCTCAATGCACCGCTTCTTTTTTGGATTTTTGCATTTCAATTACTTTTCTTATTTTTTCAAGGTCTACAACCGTAGAATCGGCTGTCAGCTTGTTCTCATCAATTTTCAACAACAGCACTTCATGCTCCAGTTTATTGGCTTGAATGGCTTCCTGCAAACGCACAAGTTCTTTTTCATTGGCCTCAAGTTTATTCTTTAGATCTACGCCATCCCGCTCCAACTTACGATATTTTCTTTCCGTATACTGCGCTGCTTGTTCTGATTCATCAATCTCCATTTGAATCCTGCTTTTATAAAAATCGACAGCAAACTGATATGTCATTTGCTCAAGCAGTTTATCAATCTGTTCCTTATCCTCATTGGTTAAATCGGCCAGGTTAGCACCAAACCACACATTCTGCACTTCTCTACCACTTTTTATCACCGCAAAAAAAGATCTTTCACCAAAATACTGTCCGTCTATAGTGGCTTCTGTTATCTGGAAATAACTATTTCGTTCCCTCATTTTACCTATATCCCTTAAAAATATTTTCACCATATTCTCAACATCCCCAAGATCAGCTTTAATTTCAGTACGAAATCCCGGATATGACTCCTGTAATATTTTATTTGTAGCCGCGACGACTTCAACCACCTGTGCATAAGAACTTACCCACAGTGTAAGGATACTTGCAAAAAGGACAATAAACTTTTTCATATGTTGTTCGTTTCATTAATATATGCAAATTCTATGCATATTTGTTTCAAAAATAAAAAATAGTTTTTTACGATGATGTCAAAAAGAATACTAATCACAGGTGGGAAGGGATTTATTGGCAAGATAATAACGGAAAAGCTGGTAGCAAGGGGTGATTCTGTTTCCTGGCTGACAAGAAATCCAAACAAGAATAGTGTTATTAAAGAATACTTCTGGGATATAAAAAGTGGAGAAATAGATCCTTTAATTGCCGAAAAGCATGAGTATGTCATCCACCTTGCCGGGGCTCCCCTCAACGGCAGGCGCTGGAATAATAAATACAAAAAAGAATTAACAGAAAGCAGGGTGAAGTCTTCTAACCTGCTTTATTCGGCCTACAAAACCCAGGATGTGTGGCCACTTGCCTTTATTTCAGCTTCTGCCGTTGGCTATTACGGTTCTGATCTGCATGACACCTGGAAAACAGAGTCTGACCAACCGGGAGATGATTTTTTATCCAGGCTGACCTGTGAATGGGAAACAGCGGCTAATCAATTCAGAAAAAAAATAACCCGGGCCGTTACATTTCGGATTGGGGTTGCACTAAGCAATAAAGAAGGCGCATTACCAAAAATGATCCAGCCGATCAACATGGGA
>JAOUKJ010000830.1 GCA_029882675.1 Cyclobacteriaceae bacterium | reverse complement strand
GGGTTAATTTTTTTGGCCTTTTCCACTACCATCCACCCCTGGTATATCACGCCGTTACTGGCTTTTGGAACACTTACCCGGTATAGATGGCCTGTAGCCTGGTCCCTGCTTATTTTTCTTACATATGCCGGCTACAGTACTGATGGGTTTAAAGAAAATTATGGGGTGATCTTTGCAGAATATCTGCTACTGGCCGGTTTTATTATGTGGGAGACCATTTATTTAAATAAAAAAACGTGGGTAAAAAACAAAAAATAGTTGTCCTTGGCCTCTTTGCTGTCATGGCGGTGTTCATGGTCATTTTCGTTAAGGATCGATATGCCTATGATGCCATGCTCAAAACATTGTACAGCAACACGGTGCCTACTATCAATAGCCAGGAGTTAGTCGCATTAATGGAAGCAACCGGTGATAAATTACATATTCTTGACATCCGTTCAGCGGAAGAGTATAGGGTCAGTCATCTTTCCGAAGCCCGTTTAGTGGCATTTGAGGGATTTCATCCAACGGCTTTAAAGGACATTGATAAAAAGGAGAAAGTAGTAGTATATTGTTCGGTAGGATTTAGAAGTGAGAAAATTGGCGAGCAACTTTTAGCTGAGGGCTATACCGATGTAACAAACTTGTATGGAGGTATTTTCAAGTGGGTAAATGATGGTCATGTAGTTACTAACCATATCGGTGAGCCCACAGACAGTGTCCACACTTTTAACAAAGAGTGGTCCATATGGCTTAGACAGGGAGTGAAAGTATATGACTGAGGAATTACTTATTGTTTACGTGAAAAATCCTGTTCCCGGACTGGTAAAAACCAGACTGGCCGCTGAGGTTGGTGCAAAAACGGCCTGCCGTATCTATGAGTGGTTACTTAGGGACACTAAATCAGCCGTTGAAGGTTTACCCATGGATGTGCGTTTGTCATATCATTCCACCATCAGTCGTCTGGACATGTGGGACAATAGTCGGTATCAGAAGACCCTGCAAAAGGGAAGCAACCTGGGCGAAAAGATGTACCACGATATCCATCATGCCCTTGATGAAGGGTATAAAAAAGTTTGCCTGATTGGTTCAGATATTTACGGTCTGGATAGCGACCATTTGCTAATGGCATTTAATGTGTTGGACAGCTACAATACAGTCATAGGGCCGGCGAGAGACGGGGGTTATTACCTGATTGGTTTTACGGCAGGTAAAAAGGATATCCAATCTGTTTTCGATGGTATTTCATGGGGCTCTTCAATGGTTATGCGCCAAACTACTGAAAAGCTGGGGGGCACACAATACGGCCTGATTGAAACACTACGTGATATTGATGAGCTGGATGATTTACCTGAAAGTTGGAGAAAGGGATTGGGTGATAAATAGTTTTTAATAAACCTTTTGGGTTACAATCACCTTACCGACACTGCCAGCCAGGCCATCAACCCCATACCGGTTTCCAGTGCCTTTTCATCAATATCAAAAGTTGGGGTATGCACGGGTGAAATGATATTTTTAGCTTCATTTCTGACGCCAAAGCGATAGAAACATCCCGGTATTTCATGAGAATAATAGGCAAAATCTTCGCCGCCCATCCACAAGTCCAGATCCACAACATTTTCTTCACCAAGAAAATCAACGGCCAATTCCCGTACCTGCTCTGTCAGGGCCAAATCGTTTTTTACGTAGGGATAACCTTTTACAACAATCGCTTCACATGTGGCC
>JAOUKJ010000225.1 GCA_029882675.1 Cyclobacteriaceae bacterium | reverse complement strand
AACGACCATAAAGTTAACATACTCGATACTCCCGGACACCAGGATTTCGCTGAAGACACCTACCGCACGCTCACCGCTGTAGACAGTGTGATCATGGTAGTGGATTGTGTAAAGGGGGTAGAGATCCAAACAGAAAAGCTCATGGAGGTATGCTCCATGCGTAAAACACCCGTCATTTGTTTTATTAACAAATTGGATCGGGAAGGCCGGGATCCTTATGACCTGCTTGATGAAATTGAAGAAAAACTTAAAATAAAGGTAAGGCCTTTGTCATGGCCTATCGGCATGGGAAAAGGTTTTAAAGGTGTGTTTAACCTCTTCGATAAAAATCTTCACCTTTATGAGCCTGGAAAAACAAAAACAGCAGAAGGTATAAAAATCAGTGACCTCGAAGATGAATTGTTAGATAAAACCCTGGGTAAAAACGATGCCGCACAATTAAGGGAAGATATTGAGCTCATCGAAGGTGTATACCCCCGTTTCAATCCGGAAGATTATACCAAAGGTGATATTGTTCCTGTGTTTTTTGGTAGCGCAGTAAACAATTTTGGCGTTAAGGAACTTCTTGACTGTTTTGTACAAATAGCACCTACACCCAGACCACGTGAAACTGAATTACGTCTGGTTCACCCGGAGGATAATAAATTTTCCGGTTTCGTTTTTAAAATCCATGCCAACATGGATCCCAAACACCGAAACAGAATTGCCTTCATCAGGGTGTGCTCGGGTAAATTTACCAGAGGAAGTAATTATTATCATGTTCGGTTGGGTAAAAGCCTTCGTTTTTCCAATGCGACAGCCTTTATGGCGCAGGAACGGGAAACCATAGACGAAGCCTGGCCTGGTGATATCATAGGTATATATGACACCGGTAACCTGAAAATCGGGGACACTCTGACCGAAGGTGAAAAAGGACTTTACAAAGGCATCCCCTCCTTTTCACCTGAAATATTCAAAGAAGTGATCAATGTAGATGCCATGAAAACCAAACAACTGGAAAAAGGACTTAATCAATTAATGGAGGAAGGCGTAGCCCAGTTGTTTCAATATAAGTTAGGTAATAGAAAAGTAGTAGGTACCGTGGGAGCCTTGCAATTTGAAGTAATACAACACCGCCTCAAGCACGAATATGGTGCTTCATGCCAGTTTGCAGGGCAAAACCTGTATAAAGCATGCTGGCTACACAGTAAAGACAAAAAAAAGCTGGAAGATTTTATGCATTCTAAGCAACGACATATTGCCCTTGATAAAGAAGGAAAACCCGTTTTTATGGCAGAGTCCAAAGCCTGGCTGGGTATGGTGCAGGATAATTTTCCAGATATTGAATTTCATTTTACTTCTGAGTTTTGACCTATTTATTATGACATTGAATGTGCTTTATGAAGACAATCACCTGTTGGTAATCAATAAACCTGCGGGCATGCTTAGCCAGTCTGACAAGACAGGAGATCTCTCCCTGGTCGATAATGCCAAAAAATACTTGAAAGAAAAGTATAAAAAACCGGGCAACGTCTTTTGTGGCCTGGTTCACCGGCTTGACCGGCCTGTTAGCGGGGTCATTATCCTGGCTCGTACGTCCAAAGCGCTGGAGCGAATGAATAAACAATTTCAGGAACGGTCTGTTAATAAGATATATGAGGCTATGATTAATGAACGCCCCGGACAGGAATCAGGCACACTCACCCATTGGTTGGTAAAAGACCACACCATTAACAAAGTGAAAGCTTCCAATAAGTTGGTTAAAAACGGAGTAAAGGCCGTGCTGGACTACGAACTAACCAACAGAACCGGATCAACTTATTTGCTGGAAATAAAACTTCATACCGGAAGGCCTCACCAGATCCGCACCCAGTTAGCAAAAGCAATCGGGCCAATCATTGGAGACAATAAATATGGCTGGAAAGGAAAAAATGACACCGGTTCCATTGCATTACACGCAAAAAAAATTGAATTTACACATCCGGTAACCAAACAGCAAATTGTAATTGAAGCGTCCACCGATACAAATCCATTCTGGAAAAAATTAGGAATCGAATGAAAGATAAATCACCGGGTTTTCTTCAGCGCATGCAAATCCGTTGGGGGCTCCATTCCGCCAGGCAGGTGATCGTTGTTCTGATCGTTTTTGCCCTTACGGGAACAACGGTAGTCTTTTTAAAATACCCCATTCTGGAAACCTTCGCAAAAGAAAAATTATGGTGGCATTATTTAATCTATTATCTGCTCATTCTTCCCATTTATAATGTGATCCTCCTCTTTTATGGCTTTGTGTTTGGTGAGTTTAATTTTTTCTGGTCTTTTGAAAGAAAAATGTTTGACAGAATGTTTAACAGAAAAAAGGATAACCAATAAAATTTGAATATTATTAATCAGCGTTACTGATCGGTATTGCCGGAAGAATATTGTAATTGATAAAAATGAACTCAGTAAACCTCACAGAAAAAGAACTGGACGCCATAGACCCCAAGGAGTTTATTGTCATAAAAAACGCGCGGGTCAATAATCTTCAGAATCTGAGTGTGGCCCTGCCCAGAAATAAGTTGCTGGTTATCACCGGCTTATCCGGATCAGGCAAAAGTTCATTGGCCTTCGACACCTTATTTGCAGAAGGCCAGCGGATGTATGTCGAAAGCCTCAGCTCTTATGCCCGTCAGTTTCTGGGGCGAATGGAAAAACCAGAAGTTGATTATATCAAAGGATTGTCTCCGGCCATTGCCATAGAACAAAAGGTAAACACCCGAAATCCCCGCTCTACCATAGGTACCACTACAGAAATCTACGATTACCTGAAACTTTTATTTTCCAGAATAGGCACCACCTATTCACCCATTTCCGGGAAGAAAGTCACCAAAGATACTGTGACTTCTGTCGTAGACTTTATTATTAGATTGGGGGAAAATGAAAAAGTGATGATTGCTTGTCCGTTCAATCTAAAAAACGGACGCTCCTTTGAAGAAGAATTAAAAGTCTTGTTGGGCAAGGGATATACCCGCATACTGCTGGAAGGCAAACCATACTTTATTGATGATTTAAAAGAAACGATTGATCCTTCTCAAACCTGCCATATCCTCATTGACCGGATCGTTGTATCCAATGATGATGATGCGGTTTTTCGTATAGCTGATTCTGTTCAGACAGCTTTTTTTGAAAGTGACGGAAACTGTTTTGTGTATCATGAGGGAGGAACACATAAATTCTCCGATCGCTTCGAATGCGACGGGATGAAATTTGAGGAGCCTTCGGTGAATTTTTTCAGCTTCAATAATCCTTACGGTGCATGTAAACGCTGTGAAGGGTTTGGAAGAATTCTGGGCATCGACCCCGATTTGGTCATCCCCAACAAAAGCCTTTCCGTTTATGATGGGGCTATTGCCCCATTCAGAAGTGAACACATGAAAAAGTGGATCAATCCGTTGATCCAGGAAAATGGAGATACCGGATTTCCTATTCATAGGCCCTACGACCAATTAACTCAAGAAGAGCAAGAAAGTCTTTGGACAGGGCACCACGGGTATAAAGGCATTGATGGCTTCTTTCAATTTATTGAGTCCAAGCTACACAAAATCCAGTATCGTGTCATGTTGTCCCGTTACCGGGGTAAAACAGACTGTCCGGACTGTAAAGGCTCCCGTCTCCGAAAAGATGCTTCATATGTTAAAATAAGTGATATGTCAATCATCGACGTCGTCCTGATGCCGGTTTCTGTAGCCCTTAATTTTTTCAATACACTTCAATTACCGGAAGGTGAAAAAAAAATAAGTGAACGGCTGCTTAAAGAAATCACAAACCGGCTGGAGTATCTGTGTGAAGTGGGGCTGGAATACCTGACTTTAAACCGTGTCACATCAACACTTTCAGGCGGTGAATATCAACGCATAAAGCTAGCCACTTCACTGGGAAGCTCACTTGTAGGAAGTATGTATGTGCTTGATGAACCCAGTATTGGATTACATCCCAGAGACACACATCGGCTGATAACCGTACTTAAAAAACTACAATCAGAAGGTAATACTGTCATTGTGGTAGAACATGATGAAGAGGTCATCAGAGCTGCTGATCAAATCATTGATGTTGGCCCTGACGCAGGTATTCACGGAGGGAAACTGATTTTTCAGGGCACTTTTAACGAGCTAAAAGATTATCCACATTCACACACTGCCCAGTATTTGTTGGGGGCTGCCCAGGTAGCCGCCCCTGATAAAAGACGCCCCTGGCAGGATGCCATTACATTCAAAGGTGCCCGGGAAAATAACCTCAGGAGTATTGATGTGAAAATCCCATTGGGCGTACTCACAGTGATTACAGGCATTAGCGGATCTGGAAAATCAACCCTCGTTGAAAAGATTATTTTCCCTGGTCTCTCCAGGCAACTTGACGTCGTTTCACCACCCGCAGGCAAATTTGATCACATTGCAGGTGACTACAAGCAAATATCACAAGTGGAGTTTGTAAACCAAAATCCAATAGGAAAATCATCAAGAAGCAACCCGGTCACCTATGTGAAAGCCTATGATGCTATACGGCAATTATATGCAGACCTGCCGCTGTCCAGGCAAAGAGGCTATAAACCCTCACACTTCTCATTCAATGTGCAGGGCGGGCGATGTGAAGAATGTCAGGGCGAAGGCGTGGTGAAAGTGGAAATGCAATTCATGGCCGATATATACCTTACATGCGAAAACTGCAAGGGCAAAAGGTTTGGCAGCGAAATACTCGATGTAGAATACAAAGAAAAGAATATTGCTGACGTACTTAACCTGACGGTAGAAGGTGCATTGACGTTTTTTGATGGAAAAACACAGATCATTAACCGGCTGAGGCCACTCTTTGATGTGGGATTGGGCTATATTAAGCTGGGCCAATCGTCCAATACGCTCAGTGGTGGAGAGGCTCAACGCGTAAAACTGGCTTCTTTCCTGATACAGAATAATACCAAGAGCGGAGAGCATGTGTTTTTTATTTTTGATGAACCAACAACCGGCCTTCATTTCCATGATATCAACAAACTCATGACCGCGATCAATGCACTGATTGACAAAGGACACAGCGTATTGATTATTGAGCATAATCTGGAGGTCATAAAGTCTGCTGACTGGATTATCGACCTCGGCCCGGAAGGGGGTGATAAAGGAGGTCAGATTTGTTTTGAAGGCCTGCCTGAAGACCTTGTTAAACTAGGGGAAAGCAACCATACCGGCAGGTATCTTGCCGGGAAAGTTTAAGATTTTTCATGTTCCTCCAATTCAAAACCCAGGCCTTTCAATTCGGCCAGCACTGGTTTGTATATCTCCTCAAAAATAGGAATTTTCACTCCCTTCACACTTATTTTTCCCTGTAAAATCAGTTTTGTCGCAATACCCACCGGATAACCTACCGTTTTAGACATGGCTGTGAAAAGTTCGTCATCACCCTTAGCTACGAGTGTGGAGTGAATCTCCTTTTCCTGATCACTTTCCAAATAATTAAACTTATGCCACATGACAATCATGTCAATGTCATTGGCTTCCATCGACCACTTTTTTTTCAGGATATGCTCCAGTATTTGCGCCGGGGTGCCCTTTTCCAAACCTATCAAATCTTCCTCAAAAAAACCAGACCACTTCAACCGGTGTATTTCCGGACCATCCAACTCGAGATTCAGGTAATGAGCCAGTTTGAGCTCCACAGAGTCGCTTGGATTATAAGATAAAAAGGAATTTATAAATTCACGATGGGTCATGTTTTTGACCCCTTCCATTTCATAACTATCATCAGTGGCGCCCAGTTGTACAAAAATATCCCAGGTTCTGCAAAACCCAGGTCGTCTAAGTGTTCCCCTGTATAATGTTTTTATACCACGTAAACCATATACGTCAAGATATTTCAGTGAATCCCGATTAGCATACCCCTCAAAATGTCCATAACCCGAAATAAAAATGGGCTCTGTTCTTCGATACAGTTTTTGGTAAGGAATATATTTATATTTCCCCTGTTGAATAAATTTCACCACTCCCTTTCCGGCCTCAACAACATTTTTAGGGTTCCATGTAAACTTATAGTCCCAGGGATTCTCGATTGCGTCATTAGGCGCCAGTAATCCTCCGGTGAAGGTTTCAAAGGCTGTTAGTTGCTTTCCACTGTCGCGCAGCCTGTTAATCACACTCATGGCCGACATATGATCAATGCCCGGATCCAGACCGATCTCATTAAGAAACAAAAGTCCCTTCCTTTCTACCTCATCTGTCAGCAAGCGCATCTCCTCACTGATATAAGAGGCTGTAACCAAATCTCTTTCACGAAGTAAACATTCCCTGGCCACAATAATATGTAATTTGGGCGGGAGCATAGAAATAACAACATCAGCGCCAGTGACAAGCTCGCTCAACCTGAATTGATCCATCACATCAAGCCTTGACAGCATCAAACGAGGGTGCCCCTGCCACATTGCCAAACCCGAATTCAGCATTTGATCAGCTACTGTGAGCTGCCAATCGTTTTCTTCACTTTGATCCAATAAATATTTAATGAGTGATAATGATGACCTGCCCACTCCTAAAATTAAAATGTGCTGCATAGCGCTTAAATGATTTGTTTAAATTATTCCCGTCTCAAAACATTCTGGTGAAAAATGGGTTATTTCCTCTTAAACCAATGATTATTATGCGTGAATATAACGGAGAAACATTAAAAAAGCATCCTTTGTTAAAAAGAGAAGAATTAATCCCCTATTTTAGGCCTCGATATTGCCTTAATGAAAATTTATTTAGTCAGGTCACAATAAAACACATGTAATAAATTTGTTGGATTTGCAAAATAGAC
>JAOUKJ010000224.1 GCA_029882675.1 Cyclobacteriaceae bacterium | reverse complement strand
ACATGGGGTTATTGACTCACCAGACATTCCGTTGAATGTGTCGCGCAGTTACCTGCAATCAGATGGCAACGTGAAAAAAATAAACTCACACATCACGAAGAAAGTAGCCGACAAACTGGGAGAGCTTTTCAAAGATGATAGAGAATCTTTTGCGAAAAAATGGGATCATATCGGCATGTTTGTAAAGTATGGGGCCATCAGTGAAGAAAAATTTTATGAAAAAGCAAAGGACTTTGCTTTGCTGAAGAATATAGCTGGTGAGACTTACACCCTGGAGGAATACGACACCAAAGTGAATGAGGTGCAAAAGGATAAAGATCAAAACATCGTGTATCTCTATACTTCCGACCTGGGTAAGCAGGATGCCTACATCCAAACGGCCAAAAGGAAAGGCTACGATGTGTTGGTCATGGACGGTGTGCTGGACAGCCACTTCATCAACCACCTGGAGCAAAAGCTCGATAAGGTAAACCTGAAGCGCGTGGATGCCGATCCGATTGATAAACTGATCGATAAAGATGAGAAAATCGACAGTGTATTGACCGATAAGGAAAAGGAAGAGGTGAAAGGACTTTTTGAAAAGTCGATCAACAACCAGCATGCGACTGTAAGTGTGGAGTCACTGGCTCCGGACGAGCTGCCGGTGATCATCACCATGACCGAGTTTATGCGTCGTTGGAAAGATATGGCCAAAACCGGTGGTGGCGGTTTCCCGATGATGGGCGATATGCCCGACCAGTTTAACGTAACGGTAAATGGAAACCACAAGGTGGTAAAAAAGATCATTGATGCCGGCACGGATGAGGAAAAAGAAAAGTTTGCCAAGCAAGCCTATGACCTGGCCCTGTTGTCGCAGGGAATGTTGACAGGCAATGACCTGACCTCATTTATTATACGCAGTGCTGAGCTGATTACCGAGTAAAGCACGTATTGTCTAAAAATTTTTCGCACCTGCCAGGTGCGAAAAATTTTTAGATTATTTCCTCTTTTTTATTTTTGTGCGGCATTTTTTTTTGATCGCGCTTATGAAGCTTGTTGAAGTAACGACAAAAGACCTGGCAAGTGATTTTTTACAGGTCCATAAAAACATTAATTCAAAAGATCACAACTGGATTTGTCCGCTCGATAAGGACATTAATGAAGTTTTTGATCCAAAGAAAAACAAGGCCTTTCGCTTCGGGGAAGTGGTTCGCTGGGTGCTCTTTTCCGAAGATGAAAAACCCATAGGCCGCATTGCGGCATTCATTTCAAAAAAATACAAAAACAAAGGTGATAAATTTCCGGTGGGGTGCTTCGGCTTTTTCGATTGCATCGATGACCAGGAGACAGCGTGTAAATTGCTTGATGCAGCCCGGGAATGGCTAAAAAGAAAGGGTGTGGAGGCCATGGATGGCCCGGTCAATTTCGGCGAAAGGGATAAATGGTGGGGACTGTTGGTTGATGGTTTTTACCCGCCGCTTTATGGCATGAACTATAACCCGCCATACTATCAAAAACTTCTGGAAGGCTATGGTTTAGAGGTGTTTTATAACCAGGTATGTTGGTCAATGCAAGTGGCCGGGGAAGAAAAGCAATTGGCACCGCGTTTTTATGAGGCCCATGAGAAATATGCCACTGACGATAACTATTCCGTACGGTGGGCACAAAAAGACAATATTGATAAGCTGGCAGCCGATTTTTGTACGGTTTACAATAAGGCGTGGGCCAAACATGAAGGCAACAAATCATCTACCATAGAACAGGCCAAAAAGGTCTTCAAATCACTTAAACCTGTTCTGGATGCCAAACTGTTTTATTTTGCCTATTATAAAAATGAGCCCGTGGCCATGTGGCTCAACTTTCCTGATTTGAACCAGATTTTTAAAAGGTTCAATGGCAACTTTAATTTGCTGAGAAAATTGCAGTTTCTCATCCTCCATAAAATGCGGGGCTATAATAAATTTGTAGGAATGGTTTATGGCATTGTACCGGAGTTCCAGGGCACCGGAGTAGATTATTATATGATTGTAGAGGCGGAGAAAGTTCTCAAAAATAGCCGTAAATACCGGCAATTTGAAATGATGTGGATTGGTGACTTTAACCCGAAAATCATGGCCATTTCCCAAAAACTCGGGGCGGTTAAAAGCCGGCGTTTGATCACCTACCGCCAGATATTCGATCCCACTGTTCCTTTTGAAAGGCACCCGATGCTAAACTAATGTTTTTCAGCTCAATTGCCGAGGCCCATTCTGGATCGCATACTCTGTTTTGGTTACTGAAGATAGGTCTGATAGGCTCAAAGTAGTAAGTACCCCGATGATTTACCGCTTTTTTCATCCTTGTTAGATTTACCAAAAGTAGATGAAATGAAGTGTTTTCAAAATGCTACGGGTTAATATGATTATGGCGGTTGATATGGTTGATAACAACCAGATATAGATAGCAAATATTGGTTTTTGTGGCTTTCTTCCGACTGACTCAATCTGTTTCTTGCCTCTTGCCTCTAAAAAACAATTCAATAGAATACTAGAATAGAATTAATTTTTGATTATCTTTGCAGTCGAATAGATACAAAGCGATGGACAAAAGAGCATTTAAAGACCAGGCCTATACTGAGATTTCGCGGATTACCAAAGCGCTGTCTGGTCCGGCCCGGCTGGAAATCATAGATTTTATCGCCAATGGGCCAAAGTCAGTAGAGGAAATTGCCCGGCAAACAGCATTGAACATAGCCAATGCATCGCAGCATTTGCAGGTGTTGAGAAAAGAGCGCCTGGTTAAAACAACTAGAAAGGGCAATTTTGTGTATTATTCCCTGGCTTCGGAAGAAGTGTATTACGTCTGGAAAAGCCTCCGTGACCTCACACTCAATACTTCACCCATTGTCAGTCAACTACTCACGGAAACCCGCAACGCGTATGAAATACCGGAGCCAGTGGTATGGGAGGATGTGAAAGGCAGAAACGATGTGTTTTTATTGGATGTACGACCCAAAGACGAATTTGAAAAGGGAAGTATGGCCAATGCAGTGTCCTTGCCTTTGGATGAACTTACAGATAAACTGGATATCATCCCCCGCGACAAAATGGTGCTGACCTATTGCCGGGGCATGTTTTGCTTTTATGCCGATGAGGCTGTGCAATTACTCCAAAGTAAAGGCTATAATGCCCGCAGGCTGGAGGAGGGTGTGCTGGATGTGAAAGAGACAGACAAGTAGACAGTCAGCATATAACAGTCGGCAGTATGGGTTGAGGTGTAGATGAGGGAAGAGGTATTTATCATGGCAGGATTGGGCGCTGGAAGGGAGTGTTGATGCTAGCGCCACGAATGAGATACATGAAAAATCAGGCAGTAGGTGTGTTGAGGGGGAAGGGTAAATAAAAATGAGGTTATATCAGCAATTGACTTGAGATAATCCCGCAGGGATGAGATGTCATTGACGAACATAGTAATAAAAATAATCCCGTAGGGATGATATATTGGTATAGCAGTAAACAGATTAATCCCATAGGAATGATATATCGGTAAACAAACAGCAGTCAACAGATTAATCCCATAGGGATGATATATAGGAAAACAAACAGTAGTATACAGATTAATCCCATCGGGATGATATATCGGTAAACAAACAGCAGTATACAGATTAATCCCATCGGGATGATATATCGGTAAACCCCGTAGGGGTGACACCTGCATATGGTAATACAACAAAGCGATTAAAGAAAAACATTTACATGAACAACGTAGAATTAGGACTAAAACAAAACTGGAAACAGTTTTTCATACTCGTAATCATCAATGCCTTTGTGGGCGGGATGGTCGGCCTGGAGCGCAGTATCCTGCCGGAAATAGCCGAAGGTGATTTTGGCATGGTGGCCCGTACAGCCATCCTGTCATTTATCATAGTATTTGGGATCACCAAGGCCATCACCAATTATTATACAGGTGCGCTGGCCAATAAGTACGGGAGAAAGCGCTTGCTCATTGCAGGGTGGATCGTTGCACTGCCCATACCAATTATCCTCATATATGCCCCCGATTGGAACTGGATCATCTTCGCCAATGTATTGCTGGGTATCAATCAGGGGCTGACCTGGTCGAGTACAGTCGTGATGAAAATCGACCTGGTTGGGGAGAAAAACAGGGGGCTTGCGATGGGGATTAACGAATCAGCAGGGTATCTCGCTGTAGGTGGTGTGGCCTTCTTAACGGGGTGGATAGCAGGCGAATATGGGCTGCGGCCTTACCCTTTCTATTTGGGATTGGGCTTTGCCATCATCGGGCTGTTGGGATCCTGGTTGTTTGTAAAAGACACCATACACCATGTTTCAAAGGAAACCGCAAACAGTACTGTCCGAAAGCTGAAAAATATATTTTGGGAGACCACCTGGAAAGACAAAAACCTGGGCTCTATATCACAGGCCGGGCTGGTCAATAACCTGAACGACGGGATGGTATGGGGATTGTTTCCCATTTTGCTGGCAACTAAAAATTTTCCAATCGGGGAAATAGGTATCATTGTGGCGGTTTATCCTGTAGTATGGGGCCTGGGGCAGTTGTTTACAGGTAAAATGGCCGACCATTTCAACAAAAAGAACATGTTGTTTCTGGGGATGCTTAGTCAGGGACTGGCATTGCTGGCCATGCTTTGGGCTGATACTTTTGTGGATTATGTGGCCTTATCCGTACTTCTCGGTGCAGGAACAGCCATGGTTTATCCTACATTCCTCGCAGCGATTGCCGAAAACACACATCCCCAGCAGCGGGCCAATAGTATTGGTATATTTCGCCTTTGGCGTGACCTTGGCTATGCCTTTGGAGCCATTATAACGGGCGTGATTGCTGATGTATGGGGGCTGGGCCCTTCCATCGGGGCAATAGGGGGCCTGACATTGGTATCTGCAATCATTATTTTGATAAGAATGAGAAAAAACAATGAAATGGAACAGGAAGTAAATTGTATTGAAAAGAGTGAGGTATTGGCTTTGTCCCAAAATGGCAAGGTGGTGGTGTTGGATGTGAGGAGTGAGGAAGAGTACCTTTCAAGTCACATAGAGGGTGCGTTAAATATTACCATGGATACCATCAGTGAAAATATAGCGGAATTAAAAACAGCGGATCTGGTTGTAACGGCCTGTGGAAAAGGCGGCGGCCGCTCATCAGATATGGCCAGATTCCTCAAAGACCGGGGGCTAAACAGCCGGTGGTTGTGCAATGGTACTTTTGGCTGGCTGGAATAAGTTGCCTTGCTCGTTGTTGGTGTTCCTCGCCAACAACACTTCCCAACCAGCCACTTGAAAAAAACTGATCACTGCCGGTGCCAGACCACTTCAGCGGAAATGATCAGGGAAAACGGATTTAACATGTGAGGGAGTTGACCCATCGTCGGACGACTGAGGGCTGTTCAAAAGGGCGCTGTTCGTCCAACGATTTGGGTTAAAAAGGGTAAATCGTTTTAAACCCGATTTCCCTGAGGGAGGGATATACTGTTTGCGATAAAAGCGAATAGTTGTACATTTGAAAACTTCTCCGGTGAAATCTATGAAGCAACCATGACAGAAACGGATACTTCCTTTGAGGAAATACAACCCAAAACCAGGACACTAAAAGACCTGGTAAATACGCCTTTTAAAAAGGCTATGTTTGTGGTGCAGCTCATCAGCTATGTGCTTATTGTGGGCTCACCGGCCATTGGTGCCTATACCGGAAACCTGTTTGATCTGGATGCTATTAAAACAGGGTCAGTCATTTTCGGGGTATTTATAGCAGGGGAAATCCTTTTTTACGGCTCGCTTTTCTTCCTGGGAAAAGAGCTGTTGGTGATGATAAAGGGTAATGTGAAGAAGTGGTTTAGAAAGAACATAAAATGACCATCCCCGAAATAGTAAAAACAACCACACACCGACCCTGGCCACTACCACCGGGCTCCTGGACATACTACCAGGAGTGGAACGATGCCCTCTTTCTACACTGGAAAGTCGATGGCGCCCTGCTGAGAAAACGACTGCCGGCCACATTGGAGCCGGATGCTATAGATGGTGACTTTTGGGTCTCGCTGGTGGCTTTTAGCATGGAAAAAATAAGGCCGAAATACCTGCCGTATTTTCCGCCGGTATCCAGTTTCCATGAAGTCAATATTCGCACTTATGTAAAGTATAAAGAAAAGCCCGGTGTATATTTTTTGAGTATTGAAGCCGCAAATCCAATAGCCACCTTTATGGCTCGAAAAATCTCCGGCTTGCCCTACAGGTATTCGAAAATGATCCGTGAAAAAAACAGATATATGACTGAAAATAATGTTTTTCACGATAAGCTGGATGTGACCTGGACGAAAGGTCGGCCTTTTGGAAAGAAAACGGCACTGGATCATTGGCTCACTGAACGATATGCCCTGTTCCAGGATACCACCAAGGCCATTATCGAATATGACATCCATCATGTTGAATGGCCGGTTTATGACGTTGACCTTCAAAATGCGATCATGAGCTACCCGCGCTTCCAGGATCTGTTGGGCGGCCCACCTGACAGAACCCATTATTCCCCGGGTGTACAGGTGCTGGCCTGGAAGGGGAAGAAATATAATATATAATGAAGTAACCTATTGTTTCCTTTCTGTCCTGATAACCTCAAGTAATACATATGATTTGCCGCACTTTGTACATCATGAAGTAATATAGGGTAAAAGTTTATGGATTTAGTTTGTGAGGAAATACAGGTTCGTTTACCCGGAAGATCACTTGCTCATTCAGCTTATGCAGTATTTTTGGCCTTTTATGTCATAATATTAACCTCTTGTTACAATTAAAGCACCTCGTTGTCTTCCTTTTTC